>CAZTKA010000030.1:0-29289 GCA_964614015.1 uncultured Bordetella sp.
GGCTGCGAGGCACGGCTGCGTCTGCCGGGATAAGCGCGGGCTACCCCTTCTACACTGCTCGCCCGGCGTAGTTCTTCTCGTAGTAGTGCTGATACTCGCCGCTCTTGACGCGCGCGGTCCAGGCTGTATTCGCCTGGTACCAGGCGATCGTCTCGCGCAGCCCGTCCTCGAAGTTCACTTGCGGCCGCCAGCCGGTTTCGCGCGTCACCTTTTCGCTGGACAGCGCGTAGCGCCGGTCGTGCCCAGGGCGATCCGTCACCGTCTGCATCAGGCTTTCGGGCTTGCCCACGGCCGCGAGGATCTGGCGGACCACTTCCAAATTCGGCAGAGCGCGGCTGCCGCCGATGTTGTAGATCTCGCCCGCACGGCCGCGCTCGATCACAGCCAGAATCGCGCGCGCGTGGTCGTCGACGTACAGCCAGTCCCGGATCTGCATGCCGTCGCCGTAAATCGGCAGGCGTTTGTCTTCGAGCGCATTTGAAATCATCAGCGGGATCAATTTTTCGGGAAATTGATAAGGCCCGTAATTGTTGGAGGCCCGCGTCACCGTCACCGGCAGCTTATAGGTGACGAAATACGACAGCGCCAGCAGATCCGCCCCCGCCTTGGAGGCCGAGTAAGGACTGGATGCGCGCAACGGATAATTTTCGTCGGCCTCCTGCGGCGGGTCAATGCTGCCGTAGACTTCGTCGGTCGAAATCTGCACGAATCGCGGCGTCTGATTGCGGCGCGCCGCTTCAAGCAACGTCAGCGCGCCGCGCAGGTTGGTCTCGAACACCCGCTCGGGCGAGAGAATGCTGCGGTCCACGTGCGATTCCGCGGCGAAATTCACGATGACGTCCGGCTTCTCCCCTGCCACCAGATCGCCCACCAGCTTCGCATCACAGATGCTGCCGTGGACGAAGCGGTAGCGCGGATGGGCCGCCACGCCGGCTAGATTTTCCAGGTTTCCGGCGTAGGTGAGCGCGTCCAGATTCACCACCGTGTGGTGACCTCCCGCCAGCAGCATACGCACGAAAGCGCTTCCGATGAATCCCGCGCCTCCCGTCACCAAGAGTTTCATTACTTGTGCTGTAGCTCCCAATCGTAGGAAATCGAGGCGTCGTCATATGGGATGCGGCCCTCATCCGAGGCGTCATAGAAGCGGTTCGTCACATATACCAGCATTCCGGAGCGCTCGCCGATCACCTTGTAGCCATGGCCGACGCCTGGCGGCACCAGGATCTGCCAGGGCTTCAGCACTCCCACGTACAAAGTGTTTTTCGCGCCGAAAGTTCTCGACTCCGGGCGCAAGTCGACTAAAGCCACCTGGAACATGCCTGCCGATGGAACCCACAGGTCGGTCTGGAATTTGTGGAAATGGAACGCTTTGATCGTGCCCGGGTAGCTCAGCGCGCAGGAGACCTGGGTCGTCGCGGCGGGAAAATCGGCCGGCAAGCCTTGCGCCATTCGCGCGACCTCCAGAAAATATCCGCGATCGTCGGGCCACAGAGCATACGGCTGCACTCGCACGCCCTCGATGAGCTCCGGCGAATCCGGCGTACGGATCACGCTTCCGATGCCGGGCCGGCAGTTGGGGACCGAGATGCGAATGGAATCAGCGGCCGGAGCAGCCATACATCGACTAGAGTAGCAGATGCCTATTCCGCCACCAGATGGATCTCGCCGACGCCTCCCCTGACGTCCACGCGGATGGTGACTGCCGAATCGAGTCGCGCGCGGTTCACCCAGTGGTCGCCGCGCCGCTCCAGGCCGTCGACGTTGATGCCGCCGATCCCGCCTTGCGCCGTGGCGTAGATGCCGATGTCGCGGGGCAAATACACGTTCGCCTAGCCGACGCCGCCGCTAATGCGCACGAGGATGTCCAACAGCACGCGGTTATTCAGTTCCAGAGCCCATTCCTAGTGCGCGCCGATCGGGCTGCCGACACCGGACGGCTGCGAGATTTCAAGATCGCCCCGAACTCTCGGCAAAGCGATGCTTCACCACGGGCTTCCACCCCGGCACGTTGTAATCGAGGGCCCCATCTAGCAGGTTCATCGAGGAACCCCGGGCGGAAGGTTCCCCTGGAGTTTTTGTGGGCCGGATTGCCAGGTTTGGCTCTTTGAGGATGTCCTTTCAATTGAAAAGTTTACAGCAGCGCGGCGGCCCCTTGCGGGATTTCGTGGAACTTCCCCGCTCCCCGCGGTGTCACTTCGTTCGTGGGAGCAGTAGGGTAGAATGGAATCGTCGGTGTTCTCAATGGCCGATACGATTTTAGGATTCCATCTCGATTCCCAGCAGGCCGCAGCTGGTGCTGAGGACCTCGAACTGGCCGAAGCTTTGCGGGCCGGCGAGGAGCATGCCTACGAAACACTGATTCAGCGTTTTCAATATCAGGTCTACAGCGTCGTCAGCCGCCTGACAGATGATCCCTCCGATGCTCCCGATGTGGTGCAGGAAGTTTTCCTGAAAGTTTTTCGGAACATTGCCCGCTTCCGCGGCGAGAGCTCCTTGAAAACCTGGATCTACCGGATCGCCGTCAATGAAGCCCGTAACCACAGGCGCTGGTTCGGCCGCCACCGGGCCAAAGAAGTTGGCCTGGAGCCTGCGGGGTTCGATGATTCTGGGCATGAGGACTGGCTGCCGGCCGAATCGCCGGATCCTTATGAAATCACGCTGGACCAGGAAGTGCGCGAGTTGATTGAAGAAGCGTTTCAGCACATCAGCCCCAGCTACCGCGCGGCGCTGGTCTTGCGCGAGGTGGAAGAGCTCAGTTATGAGGAGATCGCCGAGATTCTTGAAATCTCGGTGGGGACCGTGAAGTCCAGAATTCTGCGGGGACGCGAATCGCTGCGTAAACAATTATCCGCGCTGCTGGCGCCGCCACAATGGGCGCTGGGGCGGGAGCTGGAACCGGGGACATTGGGTGAAGGAAGGACCGTGTTATGAACGTCAGCGTCGGAAGCGTATTACACGACAACCGCGCGTTGCGCGCGGCGCTCAAAGGGATGCGGAAATCGGCTCCGCCGCCGGCCTTGATCACATCGTTGCGTATCCTGGCTTCGTGGGAGCGGCAGCGCGCGGCGGAACGCCGCAGCCTGGCCAGCTTCTATGGGGCGTGGGCGGACCGCGCACGCCTGGCGATGCAGAACTTGATGAGGCCGCTGGCTCTGCCGTTCGCAGGCGGCGTATTTTCGGCGGTCGCCCTCTTCAGTCTGTGGGTTGCGCCCGCTTATCCGGTGCTGGCGCACGGCGGCGCCGATGTCCCGACGGGGCTGAGCACTTCGGCTGCGGTGAAATTCACCTCTCCGATCGGCATGTCCAACGCGGATATCGTCGTGGACGTTCTCGTGGACGAACAAGGCCGCATGGTGGAGTATTCCGTACTGAGCGGGACCCTGGATGCGCGCTCGCGCCGCAATCTTGAGAACGCCCTGATGTTCACCGAATTCGTTCCCGCCACCGCTTTCGGGCGGCCTGGTCTGGGACGCGTGCGCGTGTGGCTGAACTCCAGCCGGATCGATGTGAAGGGCTGACCGGCGCGGCGTGGGCCGGAAATATGGCCAGCATTTCCTGGCCCGCAAATCCATTTTGGACCGCATAGCCGAGGCTGCATGCGGCCCCCAATGTCCCCTGACCATCGAAATCGGCCCCGGCCGCGGCGCCTTGACCGAATCACTCCTGGAGCGCTCCGGCCGCGTCGTGGCCATCGAAATCGATCCCGTGCTGGTCGAGTACCTCCGGCAGAAGTTCCGCGATTCGGCCGATACCGGGCGCCTCGTGTTGCTCGAAGGCGACGTGCTGAAAACGGACCTGCGGATGTGGTCGCCAGCCGTGGTCGCCGGGAACCTGCCTTACTACATTACATCGCCGATTCTAGAGCACCTGTTCTCCAGCGGAGTCCAGTGGACACGCGCTGTTTTCCTGGTCCAGGCCGAAGTGGCCGCACGGCTGGCGGCCGGTCCCGGCTCGCGCGATTACGGGTACTTGAGCGTGCTGACGCAGGTGTACGCCCGCGTGGAACTCCTGTTCGGCGTGCCGCGCGCGGCTTTCCGTCCTCCTCCGAAGGTGGATAGCGCTGTCGTGCGCCTGACGCCGCGCGATGCCCAGGCTGATTTCGGGATCGCCGATCGGCCGGCCTTCCTGCGGTTCGCCAGCGCCTGTTTCCGCCAGAAGCGCAAAACGCTGCGGAACAATCTCGCGGCCGTCTATCCGAAAGAGTTGGTGGATGCGCTGCCGGAAGCGGGCCGGCGCGCCGAGCAACTCGGGCTGGCGGATTTGGCGCGAATCGCGCGGACGCTTCGCGTATAGAGCAGGCCAGCCGGAACCCGCCCGCGCGACCGCGGCGGTTTGCGGCGGCGAGGACCAGCGCGTCGAGCCTGCGGGCTTCGGCCTGTTCGCGCGAAAGGGGCTCGGCGCCCGCAGGCCGTGGCTACGGTTTGAAGAACTCGTTGGCCGTAGTCCATGTCTGACCGCCTGGCACAATGATTCCACCAGCGTGCGAATACGCGCTATGGCCCCCACGTGGGACTCCCATATCTGTCTCGACGGCCCAAGTGTCGTTCACTGCGTCGTACACGTGGGTCGTGCCCGTGATGTCGCCTACGGGAAGGACCTCGCCGCCAATAATGTATACGCGGTCGCCCACCCGGCTCACAGCGTGATCATAGCGAGGGAACAACATGTCCGCGGGAGCGTCGCTCCACGTGTTGGTAGCGACATCGTAGACATCCACATCGTCGGTGAGCGTGCCGGAAGGGATGCAGCCTCCGAAAACATAGATCTTGCCGCCCACCGCCGCCGCGCTGAAAAGCGCCCTACCGTCAGACATCGAAGCGATGGAACTCCACGTGTTCGTATCGATGTCGTAACGCAGGGCCGAGTCCAGCGCGCTAAAACAGTTCGAGCCGTAAATTCCGCCAAAGACGTAGATGGCGTTGCCTACCACGGCCGCCGCCGCCGCGGCCCGTGCCGGACCGGGAAAGGGAGCCAGTTCCGACCAGGCGCCCGTGCCGGTATCAAACGCTGTGAGGGAGTTGCCACCGGCAGGAAACCCGCCGATGCAATACACCTTGCCGCCGTGGCTGGTCTCTCCGTCGGCTTGGAAATAGCGAAGCGGTCCCGGAGCGGCCGGTCCCGCGCTCCAAGCGTTCTTGGCGTGGTTGTACAGGAACGTGGTGGTCGAACCCGCGGCGCCGGTGTAGCCATATGCGACCACAAGTACATTCCCTACACCTCCAGCGCACGGATTATGGCGGGCTTCGGGTATCGGCGCCAGCGTTGTCCAGGTTCCCAGTGCATACGCCACGCTCGCCAGCGCGACGATCATGGCCGCCGCGATCACAACAGGCATCCGTCCCGCAAAAATACGATTCATAGTATTCTCCAAATCTAATCTCACACGCACGAGCACACATATCACAGTCGATAGATAAAGTCAACCCAGCACACGATCCCATTCACCGAACCGGCTTCAGGGCAAGATGCGTCGATACCACCGCCACCGGTAAGATGTGACACCGGGTGGGGTGCATGGAGGACGGGATTAAACCGATTACAGAAGAGGAACGAGTCGCGCGTCAGACCCGCGACGCACGGTCTACCAACTCAAGGTCAGTCTGCGTGATATCCAACCGCGAACGGCAGTTTGAACCTGTGCAGCAATCAGTGACGCCGATGTTCAGCGTCAATTCAGATGTCTCTGAAAAAGAAAAGGCGGCTACCCCCGCGCCCGGGATGCCGCAGCGGTTTGCGGAGGCGAGGCCGGCGCCGCGGGAGGACCGTTGGGCGATTCGGCCCGCACCAATCCGAGGAGTTTGCGCAACTCCGCGTCCAGCTTGCGGAACACGTCGGGATTGTCGCGCAGGAACTGCTTGGCGTTGTCACGTCCCTGGCCGATGCGCTCGCCCTTGTAGCTGTACCACGACCCGCTCTTTTCGATCAGGTTGTGCGTCACGCCCAGGTCGATCAGGTCGCCTTCCTTGGAGATGCCTTCGCCGAAGATCATGTCGAACTCGGCTTCGCGGAACGGCGGCGCGCACTTGTTCTTCACCACCTTGATCTTGGTGCGGTTGCCGATCACTGTTTCGCCGTCCTTGATGGCAGCGATGCGGCGGATGTCGGCGCGCACACTGGCGTAAAACTTCAGCGCGCGGCCACCGGTGGTCGTTTCCGGATTGCCGAACATCACGCCGATCTTCTCGCGGATCTGGTTGATGAAGATCAGGCACGTATTCGACTTGTTCACAATGCCGGTCAGCTTGCGCATGGCCTGCGACATGAGGCGCGCATGCACGCCCATGAAGCTGTCGCCCATTTCGCCGTCCAGCTCGGCCTTGGGCACCAGTGCGGCGACGGAATCGACCACCAGCACGTCAATCGAGCCGGACGTGATCAGCGCGTTGGTGATCTCGAGCGCTTGCTCGCCATAATCCGGCTGGGAGACCAGCAGGTTGTCGATATCGACGCCCAGTTTGCGGGCGTAGGCCGGATCGAGCGCATGCTCGACATCGATGTAGGCGGCCATGCCGCCCTGACGCTGCGCCTGGGCCGCGACCTGCAATGCAACCGTAGTTTTGCCCGAAGACTCCGGGCCGTAGATTTCGGAGATGCGGCCGCGCGGGAATCCACCGATGCCGAGCGCCCAATCGATGGAAATCGAACCGGTCGAAATGGCGGGGATGGGCAGCACCGTCTGCGCTCCCAAGCGGATGATGGAGCCCTTCCCGAACTGCTTCTCAATCTGGCCGAGCGTCGCGCCCAAGGCGCGCTGTCGTTCTTTTTCATCCATGGCGGGCTCCTTGCTGCGTTCCTGGGGAACGTGATTCGGGGGAGAACCTCATTATACCGTTATGGTGGTCGGGCTGCCGGGAACTCGGATTGCTGCTGGCGGGTGTGGACGTGGTGGTTATCGATAACTGTCTCAGCGCTTCAATGCCCCACTATGGCCGGCTTCAATCCGCCGACCAGCGTCATCAGTTCGTTTTTCTCGGCGGCATTCACTTTCAGGTGATCGAGCGTTGCAGCGAGGTGATGCGCCACGATATCGAACGCCTCCGGCGTCACGTGGCGATCCTTGTGCGCCGTCACCATGTCCTTGCCGTGATACTGGCACGGACCGCCTGCCGCCGCGCAGATGAAATCGGCGAGTGTTGCTTTGTACTGCTTGGCGTGCGCCGGATCGTGCGCGGCGTGCTCGAACCACCCGTTCACGTGCGGATCGGCGAGAATGCGGCCAACGAATTCTTCCACCACGGCGTGCACCGCGGGCGCGCCGCCCAGGCGTTGATAGAGGGGTGCTTTGTGCTCGTCGGCGGCGGGAAGCGTGGCGGCGAGGGTGAGCGATAGAACGGATATGGCAAAAAGAGGTTTGAGGTTTCTCATGCCGCACTTATCGGCGGCTGAAGGGTGGCCATGAGGCGGTGCTACAGGCGCATGCCGCCAGAGCACAGCAGCACTTCGCCCGTAACGTAATCCGACAGCGGCGAGCAAAAGAAGATGACCGGCCCGGCGGCCTCCTCCGGCGTGCCGAAGCGGCCCAGTGGACACTGCTCGGCCAGGCGCTCGCGTGCGGCTTCGGGAACCCCCACCTTGATCTTGCGCCCCTGCACTTCAATTTCGGAAGTGTTGGTCCAGGCCTGCGTCAGGCGAGTCTCGATGAATCCGAACCCGACCGCGTTCACGTTCACGTTATAGCGGCCCCATTCCTTGGCCAGCACCTTGGTAAGCCCGATGATGCCGGCCTTGCCGGAGCCGTATCCGGACTGCCCCGCGATGCCATCGATGCCTGAAATCGAAGTGATGTTGACGACCTTGCGCATGACGCGGCGGCCTTCGGCGGTTTCCTTCTTGGCCGCCTCGCGAATCCATTCCGAAGCGGCGCGCAGCACGCGGAACGGCGCGACGATGTGGATATCGAGCATCGCCTGGAATTGCTCGTCGGTGGTTTTCTGGATCACGCTGTCCCAGGTGTAACCGGCGTTATTGACGATGATGTCAACCGAGCCGAACTGTTCGACCGCGGCACGGACCAGTTTTTCAGGGAAGTCGCGCGCCGTCAGATCGCCGGCGAGCGCCTGCGCGGCGCCGCCGACCTGACGGATCGAAGTAGCGGCTTCGTTCAGGACTCCGGCGTCGAGATCCGTGAGCATGACGTGCGCTCCGGCTTGCGCCAGCTTCGTTGCGACGGAGCGTCCGATGCCGCGTCCGGATCCGGTGACCAGCGCGGTCCGGTTCTTCAGGTCAATTGTCATGAATGGTGTATAGCACAAGGCCTACCCGAGCCACACGCCACTGACCAGGATCAGGGTGAACACGATCGAGACGGCCAGGGCCCGCAGGCCCACCCTGGTCATCGGCGTGGCAATCGCGGCGGGCGTGTGGGCCGTGGCGAGACCGCGGAAGTGGACCGCGGCGGAGAGCGCCAGCAGGGAGCCGTAGAGGATCCGTCCGTCCAACAGCAATGCTGCTGCTGCGAGGGCGACCAGGCCTTGAACGACGACCGCTTCGCGCCGCCCGCCAGTAGCCGCAGGCGCGCCGCGCCGGGCCTGAATGCGCGCGTCCAGCCGCACGTGCACCACCAGGATGCCCGTGAGGAAATGTGCGGCGTGCAGCGCCCACCACCACCAGCACCACTCCGGAATCCCGCCCGTGATCGAGAGGCACGCGGCCAGGCAAGATCCGCTCAGGCCCGCGGCGCTCAGGGTCTGGAACCAGACTGCGCGCTGGCGATTGTGAATCGTGACGTAGATCGCAAGGCCGGTGAGCAGCGCCGCGGCCAAGCCGAGTGCGATCAGCCAAGCGAGCGGCCAGGCCCACAGAAGCGCTCCGGCGGACAGCGCCAGCAAAGCCAGCTCGATCAGCGCGGTTGTTTGCGCCTTGCGGGTTTCCGGATGCCGCTCGCGCCAGATCCAGCGCTGCCGCGCCAGCACAAGAAGGGGTTCGCGCACCAGGAAGACCAACAGCACGCACGCCAGCGCCGGGATCACAGACCAGGAAAACTCCAGCAGGGCGAGCCACGCGCCCAGGAAGGGTTGCAATACCATGCCCCAGGCGCCGTGCTCGCGGGGCAGGATCATGAGAACTTAGCGGCCGGCCGCCGCCTTGGCTTTCTCATCCGCGCGCGCCCTTCAGAACGTTCGACCAACCGTAGTTGGATTCATGGCACGCATATTCGTACAACTCATAGGCCGGGTCGAGCCGACAGGGCACGTGCATGGTCCACGGCCGTGTGCCGTTCATGCCGAGGTTGTTGACGAAGTTGGCGGTCTCGACCACCAGCGTATCGCCCTCCCAGCGGCCGCGTGCGCACCTATATGGGCAACCGGCGCAGCGCCGCCTTCCCGGCGCCAGCCGCGCCCCGTGAAAACATCACGCGGCGGCTTTCACTACAGTGTATGCTCAGCACCGCCCCTCCGCCACCCTGCCGCGAGCGTTGTTTTCCGGCGCACCGGCCTTTCACGCTCGCGCCGGGCTCAGCGGCAAAGTGGTCAGCGTGCGCAAAGTAAGGGACGATGTAAGGAGGGTTTCGATGATCGGTCCTCAGTGTGGCCCAGACGGCCGGGTACCGCCGATTGGCGCTGGGGCCGGAGTATCGCAATAACTGCAAAAGGAAGGGGAGGGTAGGAGCACGATGGAGGCATCGATGGCGACGAATGTGGAGCCGGCAGGGAGACCCGCTTCAAGAATCGGCCCCAAGATTGGGGTGGATCCCAAGCTCCCCTTTCACGAAAGCCTAGTCCACATGCTGTGGCACACCGTCGAGAGCAGGCCCGCGAACGTGGCGGTAATCTTTCAGAACCACTCGATCACGTACCGGGAATTCGGGCGCGCCAGCAACGGCCTCGCGAGCCTGCTCGACTCGCTTGGGCTCGAGCCAGGGCCGGTCGTCCTCATGATGGCCAACTCGATCGAGATGGACGTGGCGCTGATGGCCGTCATGAGCGCCGGCCGGCAGGTCGCGCCAGTGAATCCATTCTTTACCGTGGCGGAGGTCTGCAAGGTGCTCGACGGCTTCGGCGCCAAAGCCATTGTTTGCGATCCCGCCATGCGAGCCAAGGCCGGCGCCGTCGCCGAACGGATCGGTATTGGTTGCGTTGTCGCCGTGGGGGAAGGCGGCGAGTCGTTGTCGCAATGGACGGCCAACGCCTCGCTCGATCAGCGCCCGGCAAAGATGCCGCAAGCCGGTGACCTTGCGCTGTCTATTTTTACGGGCGGCTCCACCGGCGTGCCGAAAGGCGTCGATCACACGCATCGCGGCTTGATGTGGGGACTGCTTCAGCACGTCAGCGTGTGGCCAATTCCGTTCGGTGAAGGCGTTTTCCTGAATGTCGCGCCGATGTTCCATATTTGGGGTCTGGCGTATGCGACCTGGGTGCCGATCTTCACCGCGGGCACGCTGGTCATGATTCCGAAGTACGATCCCGACGAGGTTGTCAGGGCACTGGCTGAATACCGGGTCAGTATCTTCGCGGGAGGACCTGCGCCGATTTATCTGGGGTTGCTGCGGAGCCCGTTGTTCGATTCCGTGGATCTTTCTGCCTTGAAGTATTGCCCCTCGGGCGGCGCTCCCTGCCCGGAAGATCTCCATCGCGAATGGCTGAAGCGGACCGGCTGCCCGTTGCTCGAGGGCTGGGGCATGTCCGAAGGCGCGCCCTTTTGTCTCAATCCGTACGACGGCGAGCGCAAGCTTCTGTCGGTCGGGAATCCCGTGCCCGAAACCGAGGTCGAGGTGGTCGATCTCGAGACCGGTACGCGCGTCTTGCCGATGGGCGAAGCGGGCGAAGTGCGAGTTCGCGGCCCGCAGATGATGGTGGGTTATCACAACCAGCCGGAGGAGACAGCTTATGCGCTCCGCGACGGCTACATGTACACCGGTGACATCGGTTACGTCGATGAGGACGGGTTTTTGTTCCTGGTCGACCGCAAGAAGGACATGATCATCGTCGGCGGCTTTAATGTCTATCCGCGGGAGATTGATGAGGTGCTCTACAATCATCCCGCGATCCGCGAAGTGGCGACGGTGGGCAGGCCTGACGACCGCTTGGGCGAGGTGGTCTTCGCATTCGTAGCCCGGAAGCCCGGCGCCGAACTCGACGAAGACGGATTCTTTGCCTACTGCAAGGAGAATCTCGTCAAGTACAAGCGGCCGGTCGAGGTCAAGTTTATCGACGCGTTGCCGCGCACCGGCACGAATAAGATCGATCGCCTCAAACTCCGCGCGATGGCCCGAGGGTCTGACTGACACAAACCTTGACAGGCCGCGCCCGACGTCGCGTTTACCCGTCTGCAAGTGAAAGTAAATTAACCCGAATGCGCGCTGATCGAGGCCATAAAAAAAATCTGTTTCCCAAGCGCGCCGGGCCCTGCTAGACTACAACTAAGTTCGCCGGAGAGACCCGTGTTCCCCGGCGTTCGGGACTCCTCGTTCGTTTCCCGCCGTTCGTTCCCAGTGCGGAGCGTGAACCCAGGTTAGATCAAGCAGCCGTGGTGTGCCTAACCAGCGTGAGGACGAAGGTGTGCCTAGGAATATGACAACGCTTCCATTGATGGAGACGACTCTGCTGTACCGGGCCAAGCCCGGCGGCCGCTCGCTCGTGCAGATCGAGACGGAGCCGGCGCCACTGATCCCCGCTCGGCCGCTTGAGACGGGCGAACAGTACCGCTTCCACTTCGACATGACGAAGTGCATCGGCTGCAAGTGCTGCGTGGTGGCATGCAACGAACAGAACGGCAATCCGGCGGCGCTGAACTGGCGGCGCGTGGGCGAAGTGGAAGGCGGCCACTACCCCTACACGCAGCGCTACCACCTTTCGATGGGCTGCAACCACTGTCTGGAGCCCTCGTGCCTGACCGGCTGTCCCGTCGAGGCGTATACGAAGGATGCGCGCACCGGCGTCGTGATTCACAGCGCCGATGCCTGCATCGGATGCCAGTATTGCACCTGGAATTGTTCCTACGGGGTGCCGCAGTACAACGCCGAGCGCGGCGTCGTCGGCAAGTGCGACCTGTGCCACAACCGTTTGAGCGACGGCATGGCTCCGGCGTGCGTGTCGGCGTGTCCGGAAGGCGCGATCGCCATTGAGATCGTGAACATCGCCGAGTGGCGGCGTGACTATCTTGCGGCGGACGCTCCGGGGCTGCCTTCGGCCGATGACAGCATCTCGACGACACGGATCACGCTGCCGGAGAATCTGGCGCCCGACACCGGCCGCGTGGACACGCAGCGCATCGGGCCCGAGCACCCGCACTGGCCGCTGGTGTTCATGCTCGTGCTGACGCAGCTTAGCGTGGGCGCCTTCACGGTGCTGTGGCTGCTGGATCTGCTGGGACAGGGCGCCGGCCTGACGGTCGCGGCCATGGTCTCGCTGGGACTCGCGGGCGTGAGCCTGGGCGCGTCCACGCTGCATTTGGGACGTCCGGTGTATGCGTGGCGCGCTTTGAAGGGCTTGCGGAGAAGCTGGCTGAGCCGTGAGGTGCTGATGCTGTCCCTGTTCGCCGGCGCCGCCAGTGCGTTCGCCGGGATGCTGCTGCTGGATTCGCCAAGCCGCGCCGTGGCGGGCTTGTTCACCGCGCTGGCGGGAATCGCCGGCGTCACCAGCTCGGCGCGCCTCTACATGGTGCGCGCACGGCCGGCCTGGAACAGCGGCTATACGGCCGCCGAGTTTTTTATGAGCGCGGTGTTTCTCGGGCCGATGCTGGTCCAGACGCCGGCTGCCGCGGCGCCGGGCTTGAGCACGCCGGCCTGGATCGGGATCGCATCCATCGCGGGCGCTACGGGCCAGTTGATTACGCAGGTGCTGAAGCTGTTGTGGCTGTCGCGCTCGGATGTATTCGAGCTGCGCGCCTCCTCGCTGCTTCTTTCCGGACCGTTGAAGAATCTGTTTCTCATGCGCCTGGGTGTCCTGATCGGTGCGGGCCTGGTGCTGCCGCTGCCGGCCGCCTCGTCCCCTGCATGGATGGCGTTCACGTTCGCTGCGGCCCTCGCAGGGGAGTGGCTGGGCCGGTATCTGTTCTTCGTCAGCGTGGTTCCGAAAAACATGGCGGCCGGATTCAGCTCCGCCGGGACAGCCGCGGCATGAACCTGAAGCGACTGATCGGACTCGACAACCTGAGCGCGGAGTACGCCTTCGCGCGCGGGGAATCGACCGGCTATACCTCGGCAAAAAAGATCCCTGATGTGTGGGTGCCGACCACGTGCGGCTACTGTTCGGTCGGTTGCGGCATTGAGATCGGCGTGAAGGACGGGCGCGCCGTCGCGTCGCGCCCGCATGCCGCGCATCCGGTGAATCGCGGCAAGCTCTGCCCCAAGGGGCTTTCCGAGCATTACATCATCGGCGCAGAAAATCGCGCCAAATATCCGCTGCTGCGGAGAAACGGCAGGCTGGTGCGCGTCAGTTGGGATGAAGCCCTCAGCGTGATGGTGGAGCGCTTCCGCGCCGCACAGGCCAACTATGGGCCGGAATCGCTCGGCGTGCTCAGCACCGGCCAGTTGGTCACCGAAGAATTCTACACGTTGGGCAAGCTGGTGCAGCTCGGCTTCGGAACGAATAACTATGACGGCAACACGACGCTCTGCATGGCCAGCGCCGTATCGGGTTACAAGATCTCCTTCGGCAGTGACGGCCCTCCGGGGGCTTACGAAGATTTCGAAAAGGCGGACGTGATTCTGCTGATCGGCGCGAACCTGGCGGACAATCATCCGATTCTGTGCCAGTATTTGGAGGCGAACCGCACCGCCACGGTGATCGCCGCCGACCCGCGCGTATCGAAGACGACGATGCTCGCGGATCTGCATTTGCCCTTGAAGCCGCGCTCGGATCTGGCGCTGTTAAACGGCATCGCGCACATTTTGATCCGCTACAACCTGGTGGATCGCGCCTATGTGGACGCCCACACAACCGGGTTCGACGAGCTGGAAACGTTCCTGGAGCGCTACACGCCGGAGTACGTTTCCGGGGTCACCGGCCTGACGCCGGAGCTGCTCTTCAAGACCGCATTCCTCTACGGCCGCGCCAAGGCCGGCTTCATCGGCTGGACCATGGGAGTGAACCACAGCACCCTTGGGACCGCCACCGTCAACGCGATCTGCAATCTCGCGCTGCTCACCGGACACATCGGCCGCGCCGGCGCCGCGCCCTTTTCGATCACCGGGCAATGCAACGCGATGGGCACACGCGAGGCGGGTTTTACGTCGGGGATGCCGGGATATCGTAAGTGCGATGACCCGCGGGACCGCGCCGAACTGGCCGCGTTGTGGGGCATCGAAGAGTCGCGCCTGCCGGCAAAGCGCGGCCTGGCGTACCCGGACATCGTCGAAGCTGCCGTGTCGCGGAAGATTCGCGCGCTGTGGATCATCGCGACCAACCCGCTGGTGAGCTTCCCGAACCAGGACGTGCTGCGGCACGCGCTGGCGAGTCTCGATTTTCTGGTTGTGCAGGATGGCTACCACCCGACGCCAACCACCGAATGGGCCGACCTCGTGCTGCCCGCCGCGATCTGGGGCGAAAAGGAGGGGACGTACACAAATTCCGAGCGGCGCGTCAGCAAGGTAAACAAAGCCGTCGAGCCACCGGGGGAAGCGCGCCCGGACTTCGAGATTTTTCTCGCGCTGGCCGAGAAGCTCGGGCGCCGTGAAGAGTTATATCCCGCCTGGCAGACGGTCGAGGATGCCTTTAACGAATGGCGCCGGGTTTCGCGCGGGCGGCTGTGCGATTACTCCGGGATCAGTTATGAACTTCTGGCACGGGAGGGCGCGGTACAGTGGCCGCTGCCGGAAGGGACTGCTCCGGCCGGGGCCTCCCGGCTTTACGGCGGCGGACAGTTTCAGACCGCTGACGGCAGGGCGAGGCTGGTGTGCGCCGACTGGGTTCCATTTCCGGAGCAGCCCGACAAGAAATATCCGTTCGTGCTGAACACGGGCCGGACAGTGGAGCACTGGCACACGCGCACCAAGACGCGAGAGGTTCCGATCTTGGAGCGCTTGTCCCCGCGGGCGTGGCTGGAGATGAATCCGCGCGACGCGCGCAAGCTGGCGCTCAAGAGCCACGATCTGGTGGACGTGATCTCGCGGCGCGGGCGTGTGCGTGGCGTGGAGCTGCGCCTGACCGAGATCACGGCTCCGGGGCAGGTGTTCATGCCCTTCCATTTCTTTGAGACCAATGTCAACGAAGTTACGCAAGGCGCGTTCGATCCTGTCTCGCGCGAGCCCAATTACAAGCAGTGCGCGGTGGCCGTCGAGCGTTCAGGAGGAAACCGGTGAAGGAACAATTGGTGGTGGTCGGAAACGGAATGGCCGGCGTTTCCTGCGTCGAGCAGATCCTGAAGTATCCCCATAATTTCGAGATCACGATCTTCGGCGACGAAACACACGTCAACTATAACCGCATTCTGCTATCGCTGGTGCTGGCGGGCGAGAAATCGGCCGAAGAAATTTACCTCAACGATATCGGCTGGTACCAGCAGCACGGTATCCGTGTGCGTTTGGGCGTGCGGGTGACGGGCATTGACCGCAAGCGCCGCCTGGTGATCGACGAGAACGGCGGCCTGACGGAATACGACCGCCTGATTCTGGCGACAGGCAGCAGCGCGTTCATCCCGCCCATCCCGGGAGTGGACAAGAAAAACGTGCACGTGTTTCGCACGCTGGATGACACGCGCGAGCTGATGGATAAGGCCCGGCCGGGCTTGAAGGCCGCGGTGATCGGAGGAGGCCTCCTGGGGCTGGAGGCCGCCCGCGGCCTGCAAACCCGCGGCTGCCAGGTCACTGTGGTCCACCTGACGGACTCGCTGATGGAACGCCAGTTGGACGCGACGGGCGGCGAGTACCTGAAGCGAAAGATCGAGAGCCTCGGCATCCGCGTGCTCCTTCCGGCGCAAACGGCGGCCATTTTTGGAAACGGACGCGTGGAGGGATTGCGATTCGCTTCCGGCGAGGAGCTCGAAGCGGAATTGGTGGTCGTCGCCGCGGGCATCCGTCCGAATGCCGACCTGGGCCGCAAGGCCGGTCTCGAAGTCGGACGCGGGATCGTGGTCAATGACTATCTGGAAACCTCCGATCCTCGCATCTACGCCGTCGGCGAGTGCACCGAGCATCGCGGGCAGACGTTCGGTCTGCTCGCGCCGCTGTATGAGCAAGGCCGCGTGCTGGCGGCCAACATCACCGGGAATCGCGGCGCGGCGTTCACCCCGGGTACGCCCGCCGCGAGGCTCAAGATCATGGGCGTGGATATCTTCTCGGCCGGCTCGATCGATGAGAACGAACCGGGCGTGGAAACCGTGCGCTACGAGGATCCTTCGCTGGGGGTGTATAAAAAGCTTCTGTTAAAAGACAACCGCCTGCATGGCTTCATCCTGGTGGGCGACATCGAGGATGAACCGAACTACAGCGAATGGATGCGCGGAGGCGCCGATATCACGCCTTTCCGGCGCCAGATCCTGTTCCCGCCGCGCGAGGCGGATCCGGGCCGCGAAGTCGCGGACATGCCGGACGGCGAAACCGTGTGCGGCTGCCATGGGGTCCGCAAGATCGATATCATCCAGGCGATTCATGCGCACGACATCACGACACTCGGCCAACTGAAGCATCACACCCGCGCCTCCACCGGCTGCGGAAGCTGCAAGGGCCTGTGCGAAAAACTGGTCCGCGCTGTGGCGCCGGGGTTCGAAGAGGAGACGCGGACGAATCTGTGCTCCTGCATTCCGTTCTCCTACGAACAACTGCGGGAGATCGTCAAGAGTCAGCAGTTGAAGTCGGTTGAGGAGGTGCTGACGGTTTATGGTATCTCCAGCGGCTGCGAGATCTGCAAGCCGGCGCTGAGCTACATGCTGGACATGCTGTGGTGCGGCGGCCATGAGGAAGACCGCTCGGCGCGTTTCATTAACGATCGCGTGCACGCCAACATTCAGAAGGACGGCGCGTTCTCCGTGGTTCCGCGCATGCGGGGCGGGGTGATCAGCCCGGCCGAGCTGCGGCGCATCGCCGACGTGGCCGAACGCTACCAGGTGCCGATGGTGAAAGTGACGGGCAGCCAGCGGATCGATCTGCTGGGCATCAAGAAAGCCGACCTGCCGAAGGTCTGGGCCGATCTCGGCATGCCCTCCGGGCAGGCGTATTCGAAAGGCGTGCGCATGGTGAAAACGTGCGTCGGTACCGAATTCTGCCGCTACGGCGTGCAGGATTCGACCAACACGGGCATCGAACTGGAACGGCGTCTGGAGAATCTGTTCACGCCGCACAAGTTCAAGATGGGCGTGTCCGGCTGCCCGCGCAACTGCGCCGAGGCCACCGTCAAAGACCTGGGCCTGGTGGGACAGGAAGGAAGCTGGCAGGTGGTGGTTGGCGGGGCGGCGGGAAAATCGGTGCGCAAGGCCGACTTGCTCATCACAGTCGAAACCACCGAGCAGGCGCTCGAAGCCTGCGAGCTGTTCTTCCAGTATTACCGTGAAAACGCGAACTACCTGGAGCGCAGCTACGATTTCCTCGAGCGGGTGGGCATCGAGAAGATCCGCAAGGAGACGGTCTACGCGCCGGAACCAGACAAAAGAAGGCTGCTGGAGCGGCTGCACAAGTCGAAGGCGCTCGCCAAGGATGCCTGGCTGGAACGCGACGCCCCGGTGCACCCGACGCAGTTCGTACAGATTCAGCCCATGGAGATGCAAGCATGAACCAGTGGACTCCCATTACGCGGGCGGATAACATTCCGCCGCTCGAGGGCCGCGCCGTCGAGGTGGGCGGCGTGGAGATCGCCATCTTCAACCTGAAGGACCGCTACCGCACCATTGGGAACAAGTGCCCGCACCGGGGCGGCCCACTGTGCGACGGCATCGTCGCGGGCTCCGCTGTGGTCTGCCCGCTGCACGGGCGCAGGTTCGACCTAGAAACCGGAGCGCCCGTGCGCGCCTCCGAGCCGGACTGCGTCGCCATTTTTCCGACGCGCGTCGAAAACGGCATCGTCTACGTGGATTTGAGTGCGGCTCACAAGGTGACGGAAAGCGCGGGCTGAAACATGACGCTCCACCACAAAGCAACCCGGATTCGACTGTCCGATTTTTCGAGCGCCCCGATGCGCGCCTTCCACATGGCGTGGCTCGCGTTCTTCTTGTGCTTTTTCGGCTGGTTCGGCATCGCGCCGTTAATGCCGGTGATTCGCCAGGAACTGCACCTGAGCAAGGATCAGATCGGCAACCTGACCATCGCCTCGGTGACCATCACGGTGCTGGCGCGCCTGCTGATCGGCTGGCTGCTGGACCGCATCGGCCCGCGCCGGGCCTACACCTGGGTGCTGGTGCTCGGCTCGCTGCCTGTGATGGCCGTGGGCTTCTCGCACGACTACACGACATTCCTGGCGTTCCGCCTGGCGATCGGCGCAATCGGCGCCTCCTTCGTGATCACGCAGTATCACACCTCGGTGATGTTCGCGCCGAACGTGGTTGGCACGGCCAATGCGACTGCGGCCGGGTGGGGCAACCTGGGCGGCGGCGTGACGCAGATGACGATGCCGCTCCTGTTTGCCGGACTCGTCAGTTTGGGCGCCGGCGAAGGGTGGGGCTGGCGGATGGCGATGTTTGTACCGGGCCTGCTGATGCTGGTGATGGGCATCGCGTATTACAAACTGACCCGGGACACCGCCGACGGCGATTTCGCCGAGTTGCGCGCGAAAGGCGCACTGACCCACAAGGCCGCCGCCGCGGGGGCTTTCGCCGCGGCCTGCCGGGACCGCCGCGTGTGGGCGCTGTTCGCGATCTACGGCGCCTCCTTCGGCATGGAGCTGACCATCAACAACATCGCCGCGCTCTATTTCACCGATTATTTCGGGCTTGGACTGACCACGGCGGGTTTTGTGGCGGCTTCCTACGGCATGATGAATCTTTTCACCCGCCCCTTCGGGGGCATGGTCAGCGACCGGTTGCACCGGCGCTGGGGTCTGCGCGGCCGGAGCATGCTGCTCGGCACAACCATCTGCGCCGAGGGGCTGGCGCTGATGCTGTTCTCACGCATGGACACGCTCGCGCCAGCGATCGGCGCGATGATGCTGGCCGGCATCGTGATTCAAATGTCCAACGGAGCCGTCTACGCGCTGGTGCCCTTCGTCAACAAGCGCGGCCTGGGCGCGGTGGCGGGAATCGTCGGCGCGGGCGGGAATGCGGGCTCGATCCTGGCCGGTTTTCTCTTCAAAGGCAGCATGCCGTGGACACAAGCCCTGTTGTTCCTGGGATTGGCGATTACCGCGGTGTCCGTGCTCGCCTTCCTGGTGCGATTCTCGGAAGTCGAGGAGCGGGCCGCGCGCCAGGAGCTCGACGCGCGGCTGGCCGCGGCTGCGGTTCCGGCGATGGCGGACTAACCTCGCTCGCCCCGCGCGCCTGAGCAGCCCGAGGTCAGAGAGAATGAAGTGTGGGGATCGCGGCCGATTTTGTCCTGATCGTGGTAGCCGGGCTCATCGGAGCCGCCGCTGCGCGTCTGCTGCGCCTGCCGCTGCTTGTTGGCTACATCGCGGCCGGAGTGGCCATCGGCCCCTACACCGCCGGACCCTCGGTCACGCAGATCCGCGATATCGAATTGCTGGCCGAGATCGGCGTCGCGTTGTTGCTCTTCTCCCTGGGTCTGGAAATCTCTTTACGCGACTTGATGCTGGTCCGCCGCGTCGCACTCTTCGGCGGAACCCTGCAAATCGTTCTGACGGCGGCGCTGGGCGCCTGGGCCGGGATCGCCCTGTTGTCGATGAATCCGGCAGAGGCCCTGTGGTTCGGATCGGCGATCTCGCTTTCCAGCACGATGCTGGTCTTGAAGACGCTTTCTTCCGGGGGCGTGACGGGCACGCTGGCGAGCCGCGTGATGATCGGCATCCTGGTCCTGCAGGACCTGGCCGTGATTCCCCTGCTGGTGATCCTGCCGCAATCGAGCGTCTGGAATAACGCGCTGCCGGCCGTGGTCCGTTCCGTGGCGATCGCCGTGGCGATCCTGGCCGCGACCGTGATCCTGGGGACGCGGCTGCTGCCGCCCATCCTGAAATGGGTTCTCCGCTGGGGCTCACGCGAGCTGTTTCTGATCGCCGTGGTCGCCGCTGGCATGGGCATTGGATACGCCATGCACGCAGCGGGTTTGTCGTTCGCCCTGGGGGCCTTTGTCGCCGGAATCATCCTGAGCGAATCGGAGTTCAGCCATCAGGCGCTGAGCGATGTCGCGCCGCTGCGGGACATCTTCGGGTTGCTGTTTTTCGTAACCGTCGGGATGCTGTTCGATCCGCGCAGCGTCATGCAGCATCCGGGCACGGCGCTCACGGCCGTGGCGTTGATTGTCGTGGGCAAGTCGGCGATTCTCGGCAGCCTCACGCGCCTGTTCGGATACCGGCATCACGCGCCCTGGCTGGTGGGTCTGCACCTGGCGCAGATCGGTGAGTTTTCCTTCGTGCTGATGCGGCTGGGCGTGCAAACCGGGGCGGTCGGAAAGCCGGTCTACGATCTGCTGCTGGCCTGCACGGTGATGACCATGGCGCTTTCGCCCGTCGTCTCCATGACGGCCCTGCCCCTGGCGCGCCTTTTTGGAGAGCGGCGGAAGGCTGCGCCCTCGATGATGATCAATCCTCCGCCGCATTATCTGGAAAATCACGTGATCGTCGCCGGAGCCGGCCGTACCGGCAGCGCCGCGGCCCGCGTGCTGGCGCGCGCGGGGGTCCCGGTTTTGGCCGTGGAGATCGATCACGCCTTGTGGACGGATTTGAAACCCTCCGGCGTTCCCGCGATTTGGGGCGATATCACGCGCCCGGAAATCCTGCACGCCGCCGGCGTCGAGAAGGCTCGCGTGCTGCTGGTGACGATGCCCGATCAGATAGCCGTGCGTTTGTGCGTCGAGCGCGCGCGCCACCTAAACCCCCGCATCGCCGTGATCGCGCGGGCGGCGCGCGAGCATCACGTCCGCGAACTGCACCAGTTGGGCGTGAACGCCGCCGTGCAGCCTGAGTTCGAGGGCGGTGTCGAGATGGTCCGGCAGGCGCTGGACCGCTACGAAGTCCCGGCGGAAGAGACGTTGCGGCTCACCGCCGAGGCGCGCCAGCGGATGACCGGGGAACCGGCGCCGCCGCCCGCAACCAACCTCCCTCCCCGCACGTCTCGGTATTTCTAGGGTACACTCGGTAACGGAAGGTGTTTATGCGGATTCAGACGCTCGTGGCAGTTCTATGCGCCGCGGCCATCACAGCCGCGCAGGATGCGCCCGCCCCCGTCGCCCCTGCCGAAAAGACATTCCTCGTTGAGGTCGGCACCCGCATCCCGCTGGCGATGGTCAACAGCGTCAGCACCAAACACAGCCAGCCGGGCGACCGCGTGTATTTGGAAACCACGTTCCCCATCGTTGTGCAGAACCGCATTGTGATTCCGGCGGGCAGTTATGTCCTGGGCACGATCACCGACACGAAGCGCCCCGGTAAAGTCAAGGGCAAGGGCGAATTCTATCTGCGCTTCGATTCACTGATGCTGCCGAACGGCGTCACCCGCGATTTCAGCGCGACCCTGTCCGCGCTGGATGGGCGCGCCTCCGAGGACCTGGACAAGGACGAGGGTGTTGTGACCAGCGAAGGCAACAAGTCTGGCGACGTGCGGGCCGTGGGCGAAACCGCCGCCTGGGGAGCCAGCATCGGCGGGCTTGCCGGGATCGGCCGCGCGCCCGGAATGGGCGTGGCGATCGGCGCCGGTGCGGGAGCTGTAGCGGGCTTGGCGGGCGTCCTGCTGACTCGCGGTCCCGATGCGGTTCTCGCCAAGGGGACCACGGTGGAAATGATCCTGGACCGCCAGTTGAAGTACTCCGAAGACGAACTCGATTTCAGCAACGCGCCGCCGCGTTATGACGGATCCGGCACGGGCGGGCCTCTGCCGAGCGTCAAGACACAATCAAACACCCGCCGTTTCCCCCTCTGAAACTAAGTACATTCACTCCGGCCTCTGCACGGCGTTCCACCGAGGGTAATATTGCCGAGCCTCTGGTATGGTTTAGCTGTGGCGAGTCTCTCCGCAATGTCGGACCGCATGGCCACGGCCGGAACCGTGGAGGTTATCCGTCTATTCGGCGTACCGGTGCGCCTGCATTTCACATTTGTTCTGCTGCTGGCCTTGCTGATCGTGACGGACCTGGGCCAAGGCCCCCGGGCCGCCTTCGCTCTGTTCCTGGCGGGGCTCTTGGCAAGCATGCTGCTCCACGACCTGGCGCACGCCTGGGTGGCCTCCCGCCTGCGCCTGCGAACCATCGAAATTGTCATGCTGCCGATCGGCGGGCTGGCCCGCTATGAACGGCCATTGCGGCCGCTCGAGGAACTGTGGATCGCGCTGGCCGGGCCGCTCGCGAACCTGTTGATCGCGGCCGGAATTTTCGCCTATCTGGCGGCGTCGCGCGCGCCCGTTCGGATCGATTTCGGATACCTGCTTCTTTCCGTGGGCGGCGACGTCATCCAGCGCCTGGCGTTCGTCAACGTGCTGCTGGCGCTATTCAATCTAGTGCCCGCCTTCCCGATGGACGGGGGGCGCGTCTTGCGGGCGCTGCTGAGCCTGATCCGCCCGGCGGAGGAGGCCACACGCACGGCCACCTGGATTGGCCGCATGCTGGCGATCAGCATGGGGCTGTACGGATTGTTCGCCCCTGCTTACATCGTGCTGGTTTTCTTCGCATTCTTCATTTGGATGGGCGCGGCGCAGGAATCGGCGGCGGCGCTCGGACGTACGCTGACGCGCGGAATTCCCGTGCGTGCGGCCATGCTGACGGATTTCCACAGGCTGGGTCATGGTGACACCATCCGCCACGCGGTCAGCCTGTTGCTTTCCTCGGCGCAACAGGATTTCCCGGTGATGCACGGCGAGGAAGTGATCGGGCTGCTGGATCGCGCCAGGCTCCTGCAGGCCCTGGGTACCGAAGGTCCCGATGCGTACGTCGCGGGCGTGATGGATCGCGATTACGTCGCGCTGGACCCTTCCACCGGGCTGGCCGAAGTGTTGCCGCTGATGGCGCGCCGTGGGCGCTGCGCGCTGGTGATGGAAGGTTCGCGCCTCGTGGGCATGCTGACCAGCGACAGCCTCAGTGAGTTTCTGCTCCTGCGCCGCTACGGGATGGAGCCGGCCCTGAGGCCTGTGCCCCGTCTCTGAAAACGCGCCGGTAGTCTTCCGCCAACTGGCGCGTGACCTTTTCGGCCACATCCGCGCTGGCGCCCCGAAACTTGGCGCCCGTGGATTCCTGCGTGGTGGACCAAATGACGTCGCCCTCGCGATTCACCAGGCGCACCGCCGCCAGGGCCTCGTGTTTGCGCTCGCGGATGCTCAGCGATTCATCGTCGCTCACGCCGACGCTCAGCGCGCGATTCCCGATCCCCGAGGACCGCGTGGAGCGCACCGCGCCGGCCGCCGCGCGCAGATCCACACCGTCGGAAGACGCAAAGGCCTCGGTGTAAATCAGGTCTTCCGCCGCTCCGCGCAGGATCGCATCGGCGCGCTCGGCGTTTTCGGTCACCACGAAAAGATGGGTGTTATGCAAGCTGGCGATCAGCAGGTCGCGCATCTGCGCGGCGGTATCGCCGCCCGTCAACTGATCCACATAGACGCGACGCACTTGCGCCAGTTTCGCGTCCGCCGCCGGTTCCTGCGCGAACGCCGCCTGGATCGCCGCGGCCAGCGCAAACACACACCAGCGCATCCTAGTTGCCCCCTTGCGCAGCTTTGCGCGCCTCCGCGTCCTGGTACCGCACCTTCACCCCGCTGCGAGCTTCGAGCGCCACCAGCGCGGCGCGAATCGAATCTTTGTCCACCCGGAACACAAGCGCCTGCTGCTCGCCTGCTTCGTCGGCGTAGCCCAGCGTCAAGTAATGCTTGCGCGCCTTGCTTAGCAGGAACACCGGCGAAACGGCCAGCGCTAGCGCCAGCCTTCTGTCCACCTGCTGCCCATATTCGAGCAGGTTTATGCGGGTGTAGGGCACCCGCAACCGGCCGCCCGGAGAGTAGAAGGCGAGGAAGCGCGGGTCCGTGAGTTCGATTTCGCCCGCCGCGCCCGGCCGCAGGGCCGTGGTGGTGCCGCCCAAGTATTCCACGCGGGTTTGCGCCGCCAGGGCCGCGCACAGCGATGCCAGAAGCGCCCCGAGGGACGCCGCCCGGCACAGAATCGCGGTGGGACGACAGGACATGGGCCCCTATCCTCGCACGGAACCGCGCCTGAGGTCATTTAGGATTAGTCCTACGTTACCATTGGCCTTGATGAGGATCGCGTGCGAAGCCCTGCTGGCGCTTTTCGCCGGTTTCGTTTCCTGGAACGCAGTTGGGTGGGCGCTGAAGCCGGGGCTATTCCTGTACATGGACGAGATCGGGAACCTGACCCGTTTCGTTGCCACTCCCTACTGGCGGATGGCGACCCTTCTGCCGGCATGGATCTATAACGACCGTCCAACGGGATTCATTCTGGAAGGCCTGCTGTTTGACGCCTTCGGGTTTACCTACTGGCCGCAGGCGCTTGTTCTGCTTCTCTTCCACGCGGCGAATGCTGCGATGGGCTTTGTACTGTTCCGGAGACTCGGCATCGGCGTCCCGTTGAGTTTCGCTGCGATCGGTTTGTATGGCGGCTTGTGGACCACCGCCGAGACCGCTCCGTACGTCGGAGCCGTGTTCGATGTTACCTGCCTGTTCTTTCTGCTCGCCAGCCTGCTGGCGTTTCTATCGGAACGGCGCGGCAGCACGATTCTCAGCGCGGTGTGCTTTCTGCTGGCTCTCCGGGCCAAGGAGTTCGCAATCGTTCTGCCGCTCTTGCTCGTGATTCTGGGATTGCGGCAATGGAGCGAGTCCCACGTGCTCCGCCGGACCTGGCCGCACTTTCTGATCGCGGCCGTTATTGCAGTCCGGTATGTTTCGTTCCTTCCCCAGGCGCGCGAAGTCATCGGACCGCAGAATCCCTATCACGCCAATCCGACGGCGGGCACGATCCTCCATTCGCTGACGTATTACACGGCTCTCATCTTCGGCCTGGAGGGGACGCCCGCCGCCAAGGCGGTGGCGCCCTTCGCTGTCGTCTTCGCCGCGGTCGCTGCCTACGGATTCTGGCGGCGGAACCTGGTTCTTCTGTTCGGCCTTGCCTCGTACGTATTGCTGCTGCTCCCCGTGGCAGCGATCCCCGGAATCCGGGCGACTTTTTACGTCTATGCGCCACAACTCTTTTTGATCTTGGCCGTGGCGGCTCTGCTCGAGGACTGGAGCGCGCGATTCCTGAAGCGCCCGCAGGCGCGGTGGGCCGCTGCCCTGAGCGCGGGTGTTCTGATGCTCGCCTGGACGCTGACGCTGCAAAGAAGCGACTACTTCAAGAATCGGACCGCGTTCTATCTCGGGGTCCGGAAGATCTCAGCGGTCTCGGCTCGCAGTGTGGAAACACTCGTCCCCGCCTTGCAGTCCCTGCCGCACATTTTCGTTGCCTACCAAGGTGAGCGGCCGTGGTTGCTGGTCCCCGGCCCGTGCGATTACCTCAGGGTGATCACCAGGCAGGGCGCGATCAGGTGTTTCTTGGATACGTCGCGGGCAGAGCTGGAGGAAGCCTACGAAAAACAGACCGGGCCGAAACTGCTCCTGAATTACGAGCAAGACGGCACGTTTCGGCTCCTGGCGCAGGATTCAAGGCCAAACGGCCATTGATCCAGCCGGCGGCGCCAGGTACAATTCTAGGACCATCTCGCCGCCCGCTTTTGATAGTGCTAGAGGGCGGTTCACGTTCTTAGGTCCACTTGCTCACGCGCGCGGCTCAGCTTGGTTTGCCTCTTGTGCTGGCATCCCGATCCCCCCGCCGCCGCGAGTTGCTGGCCGCGGCCGGATTCGAGTTCACAGTGCGCGAGCGGCCGGTTGAGGAGGTTCGCTTGCCGGAGGAGTCCCCGGAAGCCTACGCGCGCCGGTTGGCCCAGGCCAAGGCGGAGGCGGCTTGGCAAGGCCGGGCGGAGGAAATTGTACTAGGCGCGGACACAATCGTCCTACTGGATGGAGAAGTACTGGAGAAGCCTCGCGACGAGGCCGACGCGCGCCGGATGCTGCGGCTTCTCTCAGGCCGCGAGCACACCGTGATCACCGCGATCTGCCTGCGCCACGCGCGCGGCGCGGAGATCGACCACACCTCCACCCGGGTGCATTTCCTCGAACTTAGCGACGCCGAAATCGACGCCTATGTCGCCTCGGGCGAGCCCATGGACAAGGCCGGCGCCTACGCCATCCAGGGCCTGGCGTCGAAATTCATAGACCGCATTGAAGGCGACTTCGCGAACGTGGTCGGACTGCCCGTGTACCAGGTGTACCGGTATTTGAAAAAACTGGAGAATAATGTAGCGTGAGCGGGTGATTATCCGCTCCCTTGCCGCCGCGGTTCTGTGCGCTGGCCCATTGCTTGCCTCCGATGCGAGCTTCGATCTGAAGGGCACGGTAACCGGCGCCGAAGGCGTGAGGGGACTGCGCGTGCAGTTGTTCAGCGTTCAGACATCCTTCACAGCTTCCGCTTGGGTCGAGGACGGGCGATTCCGGTTTCCTGCGCTTGCTCCAGGAGATTACACCGTCGCGCTGGTCCGCGAGGGCTTCGGGGAAGCCCGCCGGACCGTGGTTGTGAGCCCGTCCCTCGCGCATGATGGCACGGTCACTGCGGTGATCCCTTATGAAGTTTCTGAGGCAGCCGCGGTTTCGGTGCGCAGGCTGGCCGTGACGCGGAAAGCCGTCGAGCTGTACGAGAGGGCCCGCAGGCTGTTGGGCGAACAAGACACGGGGCACGCGAGCGCGCTGCTGCGCCGTGCGGTTGCCGAGGCTCCGGACTTCGCCGATGCCTGGAATGTGCTCGGTGTGCTCGCCTTTGAGATCGGTGATCTTGGGGAAGCCGAGCGCTGTTACCGGCAGGCCGCGCAGGCCGATCCCGAGGCGTTCGACGCACCGCTGAATCTTGGGGCGCTGTTGCTGCGCACCAGCCGCGCGAACGAGGCGTTGCCCTTCCATCTGCGCGCAGCCAGCCTCCGGCCCGCCGATGCCGGGGCCAACGCGCAGTTGGGGATGAATTATTTCCAGCTCGGGCGATTCGAGGAGGCCGAGCCATTCCTCGCCCAGGCCCGGCGTCTCGATCCCGGCCATCCTTCGCAACCCCAGTTGTTCCTGGCCGAGATTTACCGGCTGCGGGGCCAACACCGCGCAGCCGCGGACGTGTTGCGCGAGCTGTCCGCGCTGCGCCCGGACGATGCAAGGCTTCGGATTCACATCACAGCGCTCGCGGCCGCCGAAGGCCCCTGAGCGGGCTTGGAACCCGCCTGCGCCCCCACGGCCGGCGGCGCTTGGCAGACCCGGCGCTCACGCTCCGAAGTCCAAAAGCAACGCGGCCCTTTGTGCTATCCTGAGATTCGTTGCCGCATGGCTCCCTTCTGAGCTCCGCGCGGCCATTCCACTAGGAAAGTTTATGCCAAAGCTGAAGACCCATAAGGGCGCGGCCAAGCGGTTCAAGAAGACGGGCACTGGCAAAATCAAACGCCGTCATGCGTTTGCCCGCCACATCCTGACCTCGAAGACGCGTTCCCGCAAGCGCCGGTTGGGCACGGCGGTGGTGGCCGACGAGGCCAACTCGCCCGAGATCAACCGCATGTTGCCTTACTGAGGCAACCGAACCGCGGCCGTTAAGGAAGCGGACGCGAGCCGGCAGCGCCACCGCACGTGCCTGACTGGCCGCAACCAGTAATTCATAGCAAGGAGACGAAACGTGCCAAGAGTAAAACGTGGTACCAAGCGCCGCGCCAGCCGGCGCAAAACCCTGGGCCTCGCCAAGGGTTTCTTTCTCACCAAGAGCAAGCTTTACCGCGCCGCGCAAGAGGCGGTCGAGAAGTCGCTGCGTTACGGCTACAAGGGCCGGAGACTCAAGAAACGCGACTTCCGCTCGCTGTGGATCGTGCGTATCGGCGCCGCTTGCCGCGAGGCCGGCATTTCCTACAGCCGCTTCATGAACGGCCTGAAGAAAGCCGAGATCGACTTGAACCGCAAAATCCTCGCGGATATGGCCGTCAACGACAGGGCTGCCTTTAATGCGCTGGTCGCTCAGGTCAAGGCGGCGCTCGCAGCCTGATGGAGGCAGCCTGGATGGAGTCCGGAGCCGACGCTCTCGCGAATCTGGAAGAACGCGTCCATCGCGCCGTCGAACTCGTCGCGACGCTGCGCGCCGAGCGCGATCAGGCGCGCCAGGAGGCCGCCCAGTTGCGCGCCGAATTACAAACCCTCCGCGGGGAGCGCACGCAGGTGCGCACACGGATCGAAAAATTACTGGGACAATTGGATCTGTTGAGCGAATCCTGACAAGGAGGCTGCCTATGGCCGAACGCAATACTGTTCGCGTCACGATCTACAATCAGCCCTACACGCTGGCCGTGGCCGGCGAGCCCGCCGAAGTGGAAGAGCTCGCACACGGCGTCGATGAACTGATGACCAACATTGCGCGGCAGACGGCTAACGCCGACGCGAACCGCGTGGCGGTTCTCGCCTGTCTGCACCTGGCGGATCAGTTGCGCACCCTCGAGCGTGAAGTGGGCCAGAAGTCGCGCGAGTTTTCCCTGCTGCTCGACGAAGCTCTCAAATGATCCTGCGTTCGGCGTTGCTGGACCGGCTCGGGTGGCTGGAGCACGGGTTTGGCACTCGTTCCGCCCATCTCAGCCAGGAGGCCATGGCGAGCCTCCAACAGATACATTCCAACACTGTCCGCCAGACGAACGGCGCGGGCTGCGTTGGAGAAGGCGACGCATTGCTCACTGCTCAGCTGGGCGTGGCGCTTTCCATTCGCACCGCCGACTGTTTCCCGATCCTGTTAGCCGATCCTGAGCACCGCGCGGTTGCCGCAATCCACGCCGGCTGGCGCGGCACGGCCGCGGGCATTGTGGGCGAAACTGTCGCGCGGATGCGAAGCGCATACGGCGCGCGGCCGGAGGCGCTTTACGCAGCCATTGGTCCGGGCATTGGAGCTTGCTGCTACGAGGTCGGCGCGGAAGTCGCGCGGAGGTTTGGCAGGGAAACGGCAGGCCGTCTGGATCTTGCCGCGGAAAATCGCAAACAACTGCTCGCGGCCGGAGTGCCGGAGGCGCACGTCGACTTCGTCGGAGGATGCACGTGCTGCGACGCCGGGCGCTTTTATTCCTACCGGCGCGAAGGGGAGCGCGCGGGCCGGATGATCTCCTTCATTCGGGCCGCGTAGAGACAGCACGGGCGCGGCCAAGGGAGAGTTCCACTGGTCCGCGCCCGGCTCAGATCGTAGCGTTACGCGGCGTTGACCAGCAACTCATCCAGGCTCTCCTCGAGCGCCTGGCG
>CAZTKA010000031.1:0-28911 GCA_964614015.1 uncultured Bordetella sp.
TCTGTTCGTCTCCCTGGGCTTCGCCATCATGGACGGCCCCGAGGTCGAGCAGGAATACTACAACTTCGACGCCCTCAACATCCCGCCCGACCATCCCGCGCGGGACATGCAGGATACTTTCTGGCTGAAAGACGGCCGCCTGCTCCGGACGCATACTTCGCCCGTGCAGATCCGCGCGCTCGAACACCTCGGCGCGCCGCTCAAGATGATCGCGCCCGGCCGCGTCTTCCGCAACGAGGAAGTGGACGCCTCGCACGAGCACACCTTCTATCAACTGGAAGGCATGATGGTGGACCGCGATGTCTCCGTCGCGCACCTGATCTACTTCATGAAGACGCTGCTTTCGGCGATCTTCCACCGCGACGTGACGGTCCGCCTGCGGCCCGGCTTTTTCCCCTTCGTCGAACCCGGATTCGAGCTCGACATCCAATGCCTGATCTGCGGCGGCAGGGGCTGCCCGGTGTGCAAGCAATCCGGCTGGGTGGAGCTGCTGCCCTGCGGTCTGGTGCATCCCGCGGTGCTGCGCCACGGCGGCCTCGATCCCGACCAGTGGAACGGCTTCGCCTTCGGCCTGGGTCTCACGCGGCTCGCCATGATGCGTTACGCGATCGACGATATCCGACTGTTCTCCAGCGGCGATCTGCGATTTCTGGAGCAATTCTGAGAACCCTGTTCTGAACCGCCATGAAGTTTTCCTACAGTTGGTTGCGGGAGATGGTCGACGGCCTGGACGCCTCGCCCCAGGAGCTCGAGCGTCTCATCACCACCAAAACCGCGGAGTGCGAAGGCGTCGAACCCCACGGCGCGGACTACGTCATTGACGTCGACAACAAGTCGCTCACCCATCGTCCGGATCTGTGGGGCCATTACGGCATGGCGCGCGAAGTCGCGGCGATCCTGGGCCGCCCGCTGATCGATCCCGTCAAGCCCGTGCGCTTTTCCGGCGAAGCTCCGGTGCACGTGCTGATCGAGGATTACACGCTCTGCCCGCGCTACTCCGCGCTGGTGTTCGACAACGTCACCGTTCAGGATTCGCCCGCCTGGCTGCGCGAGCGCCTCGAAGCCGTCGGCCTGAAGCCCATCAACAACATCGTGGATGTGACGAACTTCATCATGGCGGAGATCGCGCAGCCCATGCACGCTTTCGACGCCGCCAAACTCCACGGCAACCAGATCATCGTGCGGGCCGCGCGCCCGGGCGAGGAGGCCACCGCTCTGAACGAGGAGACCTACGAGCTCGACCCGTCGAATCTGGTGATCGCCGACCCGGAGGGCAACGTCGCGATCGCGGGCATCATCGGCGGCGCGTCCACCGCGATTTCCGAATCCACGCGCAGAATCGTGCTGGAGAGCGCGAACTTCAATGCATCCAACATTCGCAAAACGTCGGCGCGCATCAAGCTCCGCACCGACGCCTCGATGCGTTTCGAAAAGGCCCAGGATCCGGTGAACACGGTTCGCGCGCTGGAGCGGGCCTGCGAATTGCTCCAAGTCGTCTCTTTCGGCATCCGCCGGATCGGCGGACTGGCCGACGCCTACCAGCCTCCGCAGCAGAGGCCTCCCATCGTGCTGCCGCTCGACTGGCTGGACCGCAAGCTCGGCCGCGCTCTCAGCCCGCGCGAAGTCCGCGCTATTCTCGAAGCGCTCGCCTTCGGCGTGGAGCAGACGGAGACCCGCACCTTCCTCGTCTCGGTTCCCAGTTGGCGGGCAACCAAGGACATCTCGATCAAAGAGGACCTGGTTGAGGAGATCGGCCGCATGGTTGGTTATTCGTCGATCACGCCCGCGCCGCCCTCGACGCCGGCGCGCGTGCCCCCGGCCAGCCCGCGGCGTGTCTTCCACAACCGCGTGCGCGACATGGCCGCCGCGCAGGGCTTCACCGAGGTCTATAACTACTCGTTCGTGAGCGAGGAAATGGTCCGGGCGTTTTCCATGGATCCCGCCGCGCACGTCCAGGTCGCCAATCCCATTGCCGCCGATCAGAGCCTGCTGCGCGCAAGCCTGCTTCCCGGCATCCTCAAAAACATCCGCGATAACGCCCGTCATTTCGATACGTTCCGCTTGTTTGAGATCGGGCGCGAAGTGCACATGGAAACTGAGGTTCCGCATCTCGCGGCCGCGTTGTTTCAGAAGGGAGACAACAGCACGGCGTCACTGCTGGAATTGAAACGTCTCGCGGAATGTCTGCTGCCCGGCGTGACCGTGCGCCCTTCGGTTCGCACCAGACCGTTTGAGCATCCGCAGCGCTCCGCCGAAGTCCTGGGAGGAGACATGGTTCTGGGGCGGCTCTTCGAGTTTCATCCCAGCCTGGTCGAGCACGGCCGCGCCGCGGTTCTGGACCTGGACCTGGAGCGGCTCGAACAGTTGCAGCCCGCGGCGCCGCGCTACCAGCCGCTCCGCCGGTTCCCGTCGAGCGCCTTCGATCTCTCCGTCGTCGCGCCCGCGCGCGCACTGATCGCGGACGTGCAGGCGGCGCTCGCTCAGCTTGCCGGCACGGCGCTGCTCGAAATCCTGTTCCTGCGGGACTTCACCTTGCCGTCTGGGGAGCGAAGCCTTTCCTATCGCCTGACGGTGGGCGCATCGGACCGCACGTTATCCGCGGAAGAGGTCGGCGCGATCCGCTCCTCGGTCATTGAAGGGATGCGCGCCAAGGGTTACGAATTGCGGGTTTAGAGCAGGCGCAATCCGTACTCTTGGAGGAGCTCATCGTCGGGGCCGTAGAGCCGCACCCAGTACGCGCCCGCCGATAAACGCTTGTCGACGTGTACCGCCGGTGGCTCCCCGGGCGTTTGCGTGACTGGACCGCTCCAGACAGCCGCGCCCAAATCCGTGACGATTTCCACGCGGAAGCCCGGCCGGCCATTCAATTGCGTGGAGACGATGTTCAAATCGAGCGGCGAGCCGGAGGGGGCGGTAGGTATTTCGGCTGGACCCTGACGCATCGCCGACAGCACGACGGTGGCCGGAATCGCGCGCGAGGCGGGATTCCAGAAAAAGAAACCCACGGCGATCAGGCCCGCTGCCAGAGTGCCTGCCGCGATCTGCCAGCGGATCGACGTCGCGGCGGGCCGAAGGGCTCGAATCTGAGGTGTGACCCGTTCGGCGGTGACAGCCTTGATCGAAGCGATGAAACCGTCGATCTCGGTCAAACTTTGCTGACAGGATTCGCAAACCAGCAAGTGCGTCTCGACTACGGTGACGCGGTCTTCGGGGAGGTGTCGCAGGGCATAGGCTTCCAGTTCGTCTTCCGATGGGTGCTCGCGGAAGTGAAAATTGAGATCCACCAGTCCAAGTATCCCTTCCAAAACGGGGGAGGCTACTCGGTTAGTGGGATAGGCCAGCGGAAGTTCTCAAGAAAACTGCCTGTAGGTTACGTTGGGCCAGTTTTTTCTTACCCAGTTCGCCGAATCGCGCCTTCGCTCTCGATTTTAGCAACCGGAACTGGGTTTCGCTCAAGGACATTTCCTTGCAGATTTGCTCTTGGTCTTCTTCCTGGAGGTAAAAGCGGGTGAGGATCTCCCGATCCCTCTCGGAAAGCTCCGCTAACACTCTGCGGATCAGGTCGTTGCGTTGCCGGAAGATGGCCGCTTCTTCGGGATCGCGCCCTGGATCTGGTAGCCGCAGGCTGGAGTCCAGTTCGGCCTGCTCCTTGCGGCTGTGCACCACGCGGTCGATGTGGGCGGCCACTTGCCGCCGGACGACGGTCCGCACAAAGCCCATCAACCGCTGCGGCTCGCGCAGCTCGCCCCGGCGGATGGCCTGCACGACCACCAGAAACGTATCGTGCACCTTGTCGTCGAGTTCCTGCGGTCCCAGCTGGCGGCACAAGTAAAACCGGATGCCGCGCGAGAACAGGCGGTAGAGTTCCTCCATTCCGTCGGTTTGCCCGCTCCGGATGCGCTCAACCAAATCCACCCATGCCGCGAATGCCTCTTCGGGCATTTCGGCGCCGGCGGAGGCCGGGGTGTTGCCATGGCCGGGTTCCGACATGGATTCGTTCAGGGCGTCCTTGTTGGCACGATCGAATTCATTGGTCATTGCGTCACCCCAGTCAGCTGATAGGAGGCCCAATAAACGGGATTTGCCTGCCAGTTCCCCGAGTGGATCATGGCGATCTGGCTGTGGCGCAGGGCCTCCGCGGGAGACTCCTGACGCAGGCGGCGATAGAAGATCGGCATCAAATCTCCCCGCGAATCCTCCACCGCCCAGCCCGTCGCGATCACGGCCGAGGCGCCCGCCACCAGCCAGGCCCGCGTCAATCCCAGAATGCCCGCTCCCGCCACGACATCCCCCGTGCCCGATGAGCAGCCTGTCATCACCACGAGCGCGCCCGGCACGCTCAGCCTCGCTACGTCCGAGGTCGCCAGTAACTCCGGGCTTCCCCCTGGCGCTGCCGAGAAAGCCAGGAACGCCTGGCTCTTGAAAGTGTCCCCCGTGAGCACATGCGTCGCCAGGTGAATCACCGACGGTCGTGCATCCTCCAAAGCTCTCAAAAACGCTTGGCGCGTCGCGGCTCTGCCCTGGAATACCAGAGTCCCCGAGCGGTTCGCAGTCCCGGCCCGCCACGTCTCGGCACTTCGATCTACTTCATAGCCGCTTGCCAATAACCGGTTCAGTTGTCCTGGAATCCTCGGGCCCACCCAGCGGCTAAACCAGCCGCGCGCGCCCCAATCAAATCGCGGATCCGCCGTGTTGTACACGGCGTCTCCAAATCCGGCGAAGACATCTTTTCCTGCTGGGCGACTCGGCATGTGTCCCTTTGTCAACTGTCCTGGCTCCATTGTGGATGCCTCTTTCGACTTCAGTCCGATCAGGAAAGCTCCGGGAATGACCTGCAGCGTGTGGCGCTCGATCAGGTAAGCCGGCTCTGGCGCAGTCGCCGTGTCCCACAGTGCCGCGAACGGAAGTTCGAACAACGGACCGTCCAGCGAAAGCAGCCACGAAGCTTTCGCCGTTTCAAAAGCACTTAGCTGGCCAAATAAAATCTTGTAAAGCCTCGATCCTAATTCTGTAATGTCGGACCGGCCCTCCAACACCGACGCCCGAAACGCGCGTACCTCCTTGCTGATTTCCTCCCGGCCAGGCAACTGATAGACATGTAGTGTGTTCTGGGTTACAGACCAGAGATACGATCGCGCCTGCCCCAGCTGTACACTCAACAGCAAATCATTCTTGCTTAATACCTGCTGAAGATGGGTAAGTGCGGCGCTGCCGTCAAAATTCTCACTTTGATTCAAAGATTTTACTCCAAATCTGGTTTCCATTTCGGTCAATTCCAAATGGAGACGTTCCGAACGGGAAACCGCGCGCCCCTCGATTAACCCCGCGCTCTCTTCCTTGCGGATTTCCGCCAGCGCTACCCAATAACGGTCCGGCAGCCTCTGCCGCCAGACCGGAACCACTTCCTGAGCCTGCCGGAGACTGACTGCGCGGTTCTGCTCGGCGGCCAGAAAGCTTTCCCGGAGCCAGCGTTCGTTTCCGGTTTCAAGCGCGAGTGCCGCGGCCCCCTCGGCATAGGCGCGAAACACATTTTCATCCAGCCCGATGTTGGCGGCGGTCAGTGTGGAATCGGCAGCCGGCAACGTTAGGCGCCAGCGGCTGACGAGGTCGGCCGCTGCGGCGAAGTCCCGCAGCGCCTCCTCGACTTTCCCTTGCTGCCGGAGGATCGCGGCGCGCTGGGCCAGTGCACGAAACATCGTGAAGGCGCCTTCGCCCATTCCCCCGGTCGCCAGGGACAGCGCAGTGAAGCGCTCGGCCTCTCGCAGCAAACCTTCACGCTGGTCTGGATGCTGACCGGCTTGCGCGGCGCGCAGGGCACCCAACTGGCGGTAGGAAGAAAACAGATTCCGGGGCGCCAGGAGCCGGCGAAGGCGAAAGCCTTCCACGAAAGCAACCTCGGCTCCCTCCAAATCGCCGGAGCGGAGGCGCTCTTCCCCTAAAATGGACCAGGCTTCCGCCTCCCCCTCAAACTGATCCGAGAGTAGGTTCGCGCCCTCGGCCACCGGCGTCTGGGCCCGCGCCGCCTCAATCGCCGCAAGCGCCGGCCCTGGATCCCCCGAGCCTGCCGACAGGCGCGCATACTGCAGTTTCAGGGTCGCCTCGTAGTACGGACGGCGAGGCAGCCGCGCCACATACTTCAACCCATCCTTTGAAACCTGCCACGCTGCAGCAGGATCGCCGACCATCAAATAGACGCTGACTAATCCCGGTGCGATTGCACCAGCCGCTTCCCAATCGCCGGACTCCTCGGCTAACTGCGTCGCCCGGCGGTAAGTGTCGATCGCCTCCCGGTAGCGAAACAGTAAGAGGTAGACATTGCCTAAGGCGGTGAGGTACGCGATCCGGGCGGGCACATGACCCACTTGGCGCGCGTACTGTTCCGCCTTCTGGTATACGCCGGCGAGCCCTGCGTAATCCGCATTTCCCCGCAACGCCGCCGCCTGTGCTTGCAACGCCTGAAACTCTCCGCTTTCCCACCAGCGTTCCGGAGCGCCCAATCGCCTCCCCGTGTTCCCGGAAGGCCCCGCGCATGACTCGAAGATAAGGGAGACAGTGAGAAACTGTGTAGCGAGTCTCATCGGCACGCGCATAGACCTACTCCGGTCGTATTACTTAAATTATGCCTAAGTGAGCGGTTTGGCGATACGTAAAATCCCTCAGTTTGACATTTTATTTTGTCTTTTTGATTTTTCTCCATAGCCCAACCCCCGAAGGTGTCTGGGGGCAGTGCTTTCAATCACCGCGGAATAACTGGCGGATCCCGGCTCGCGCACGGGGGCGGCGCGGCCGGCCAGATGCAACGCCTGCCGGACTGCGCAACGTTGGTCGTCCACGCTCCGTCTCCGCAGCGCGCCTTGACATGGCCTACGCGCTTCTGTAGCATCAAGAACCGGCGCCGCCAGCTTACTTCATCCGGCAGCGGCCCACACGAGGAGAGCCATTCCCATGAAGCGCGTCCTGATTTTTGCCGCCGCTGCGAGCGCCGTTTTGATCCTGGCGTTCGAGCCGGCTGCCGCCCAGTTCCCGAATAATTACAAGGCTCCGCGGTTCCCCGGCAGCAATGTTCCCGACCTGAACGGCATCTGGCAGCATTTGGGCACGGCCAACTGGAACATCCAGGACCATTCGGCCGGACCATCGCCGGCGTGGGAAGTGGGCGCCATCGCCGCGATCCCAGCCGGCCGCTCCGTGGTCGAAGGCAACACGATACCCTACCTGCCCGCCGCGCTCGAACAGCGCGACAAAAATTTCGCGAACCGCCGCACCGAAGATCCCGAGGCCAAATGCTACATGCCCGGCATCCCGCGCGCCAATTACATGCCGTATCCCTTTCAGATCGTGCAGTCGAACATCGGCATCCTGTTCGTCTACGAGTACGCGACCGCGAACCGCTTCGTGAATATGGGGAAACCGGTCGAGGCCGCCACCGACACCTGGATGGGCACTAACAACGGACACTGGGAAGGCGACACGCTGGTGATCGACGTCACCGGTCTGAATGGCTTGGCCTGGTTCGATCGCGCTGGAAACTTTTCAAGCGATCGCACGCACGTGGTGGAACGATTCATGCCGCTCAGCCCCTATCACATGCGCTATGAGGCCACCATCGAAGATCCGGCGACGTTTTCGGCGCCCTGGAAGATTAGCCTCATCCTGTACCGGCGGATGGAACCTGGCGCGCAGCTTCTGGAGTTCAAGTGCGTCGAGTTCGCCGAAGACCTCCTTTACGGCAAGTACAAGAAAGAGCCGACCAAGCCCACCGTGGAGCAGGAAGCCGCACGCCAGGGGCGCTGATGCGCGATCCGGCATACAATGATTTCAGGAGGTCCGTCCGCATGCGTCCGATGATTTCCGCAATCCTGGTAATTATTACTCTAACGGTTGGTGCGCTGACGGCAGTGTCGCCCGTTTCCGCACACCATGCCTTCGCCGCCGAATTCGACCAGAACAAGCCGGTCAAGCTGGCGGGCCGCGTAGTGAAGATGGAATGGATCAATCCGCACTCCTGGATTCACATCGCCGTTCCGGGAGCGGACGGCAAGGAAACCATCTGGATGATTGAGGGCGGGAGCCCGAATATCATGCTGCGGCGCGGCTTCTCCAAGCAGTCGCTGGTGGAAGGCACGCAATTGATCGTCGAAGGCTACCAGGCCAAGAACGGCGAGAACAAGGCCAACGGGGGCAGTATTACATTCCCGGATGGCAAGCGCCTGTTCGTCGGCGGCTCCAATCCGGACGATCCCGGCAACACCAAGCAGTAAGCGAGTCTTCAAGGGGGCAACCATGAACTTACGGCGATACGCAAGTGTTCTTGCGCCCGCGGCTGCGCTGGCGCTTCTGGCGCTGCTGACCGGGCCCGCCGCGGGACAACAGAAAGGCAATGCAAAGGGCTGGGTGCATCCGGAAACTCCGTGGGGCGATCCCGACCTGCAAGGCATCTGGCCGGGCAACATGGGCGTGCCGATGCAGCGTCCAGTGGACCTGGGGGATCGCTTGTATGTGACCGAAGAAGAGTTCGCGCAGCGGCAAGCGCGCGCCGCGCAGCAGGCCAAGGCCGATCAGCAGCTATTCTCCACCTCCGACACGCGCCCCGGCATCGGGCCTCCGTCGTACTGGACCGAGCGCGGCAAGCCCTCGCGCCAGACCTCGCTGATCGTCAATCCGGCCAACGGCCGGTTGCCCGCGCTGACGGCGGAAGCCGTGGAATACCGCAAGAACACGAAGCTCCCGGGCGAATGGCGCGGCGAAGCGGCGACGTTCGGGGATCTGAACATTTACTACCGTTGCATCACGCGCGGGCTGCTGGGTTCGGTGATTCCGGTGGTGTACAACAACGGCAACCAGATCGTGCAGGCGCCGGGTTACGTGGTCTTCCGCCATGAGATGATCCACGAGGCGCGCGTGATTCCGCTGGACGGCCGCCCGCATGTAGGCTCGGAGATTCGCACGTATATGGGCGATTCGCGCGGGCACTTCGAGGGCAACGTGCTGGTGGTGGAGACCACCAACCTGAACGACAAAGTGGCCATCGGCTCGAACGGCGCGGGATACCCGGGCGATCCCGGGTATCATTCCACTGCCCTCAAGGTCATCGAGCGCTTCGAGCGCATCGACGACGACACCCTGCACTACCGCATCACGGTGGATGATCCGAAAACCTGGACGCAGCCGTGGACGATGCTATTGGAGCTGAAGCGCGACGAGGGTTACAGTCTGCTCGAGTACGCCTGCCACGAGGGCAACTACGCCATGCGTGACATCCTGAGCGGCGCGCGTGTGGAAGAAGGCGTGCTGCCCTCAGGCATCCGGTGAAACGCTTCCGGCCAGCCCTGGCGCCGGTCGTGGCAAGTTGGGCCCTAGTCCGGGAGTGCATGATTCACCCTAAATGTTTCCGGACTCCCGGCCGATCCAATGGGCAGCGTGCTTACGGAAACGACTCCCGCAACCAGCACGGGCCTGGAAGCGCTCGAAGCGCACACCCAGCTTCCCCGCTGGGAAAGCGTGCTGGAAGATGCCGTCGAAGCGCCCACAGTGTTGATCGTGGACGGCCATGACGTCAACCGCCGTCTGCTCAAGGGGCTGCTGAAAGCAACGGGGTACACTATCCTCGAAGCGGCGCGCCCGTCCGATGCGCTGGCCATCCTGGCGGGCCGCGAGATCGACCTGGTGATCGTGGACCTGGTGCTCCCGGAAAGGAGCGGCATCGATTTCTGCCGCCTGCTCAAGGGCGACCGCCGCACTCAATTGATCCCGATCGTGATGACGGCCGGCGTGCACGGCGCCGATATCGAGCAGGCGGGCCTCGAATCCGGAGCCGACGAGTTCCTGCTCAAGCCCCTAAAGCCTTCGCTGGTGCGGACGCGCGTGCGCACCATGCTGCGGCACAAGGCGCTGGTCGATACGCTCGAGGAAGCCGAGACGATTCTGTTCGCTCTGGCGCAATCGGTGGAAAAGCGCGATCAATACACAGGCCGGCACTGCCAGCGCCTGGCGGCGTATTCGGTGGCCATGGGGCAGGCTCTGGGCCTTTCCAAGCACGACCTGGTTGCGCTCTACCGCGGCGGCTATCTGCACGACATCGGCAAAATCTCCGTCCCGGATGCCGTTCTGTTCAAAAAGGGCGTGCTCAACGAGGAGGAATGGGAACTGATGCGCCAGCACACGCTGCGCGGCGAAGAGATTTGCCGCCCCATGAAAACGCTCAAGCCCGTTCTCCCGATCATCCGCAGCCACCACGAGCGCTGGGACGGGCACGGCTACCCGGACGGGCTCGCCGGCGAGGAAATTCCGCTCCTGGCGCGCATCCTGCAGGTGGCCGACATCTACGATGCGCTGACCACCGCGCGGTCCTACAAACAGGCGTTCTCGCATGAGCGCGCCGTGGCGATTCTGAGTGAGGAAGCCAAACGCGGCTGGCGCGATCCGGAGCTGGTAGCGCTGTTCGCGGAAATTACCCGGACTCCCACTGGCCGCAGGGAGACGGAAGAGAGCCCGGTCACGATCCAGGAGTCGCTCGAAGCGATGCGCCGGGAGCTGGCGCGCTAACGCCGCACCACCACCACGCTCCGCCAGGCCGTATTCCCCGCCAGGTCCTTCGCCTTTACCGTGATTGTGTTGCTGCCGAGCAGCAGCGGCACGGTCGCCGACCAGTTGCGCGTTCCCGTGGCCGTCCCGGACATGTTGAAATTCGTGCTCCAGGTCACGGCGGCCAGGCCCACCGCATCGAATGCCTGGCCCTGCACAGCGATGGAGGACGCTGTCGTGGTCACGACGCTCGCCGTGGGCGAAGTGGTGCTGAGGGTCGGCGCCGTCCGGTCGGCCGGCGGGACCGGCACTCCCGGCACGGTTGGCGTGGCCGGTGTCGCGGGCGTTGTTGGTGTAGAGGGCGTGGTGGGCGCCGCAGGCGCTGCCGGGGGCGCCGGCGCTGGCCCGGCCGCGTACAGCCCTTGGATGGCTTTCACGTCATCCATACCGAGCGATGAAGCCATTCGGTAATACGGATACATCACCGCCTTCGGATCGTCGGAGTGGCCGAGACCCAGCGCATGGCCCAGTTCATGTAACGCGACGCTAAACAGGTCTACGTTGGCCCCAATGCGCCAGGCCTCGTCATCGTCCAAGTGCATATCGCCCGCCAGCGGCTCCGGATTCGGCGGAGCCGGATAGAACGTGTGCGCCAGCACGTTGCCCGGGCCGTCAAACGGATAGCCGTCACCGTGCTGGCGCTTTCCGAACAGAATGGAAACCGCCCGCGCCGAGGTGGTGCTGGTCGCCTGGGTCCATGTGATTTTGACCACCTGCGACCACGTCTGCATGGCGCGCATGATCTCCGATTGCGCCTGAGATCCGGGCAGCTTGGTTGTAGCCGCTCCAAACACGTATCCGAGAGTGGCCGGATTCAGGCCCGCCCCATCCCATCCGTTTCCCACCGTGGCGATGTACTGCGGCAGTCCGCCGGTTTCCGTCACTGCACCCATGCAGCGGATCACCGGTACGCCTGCTATCAGATCCGGAGAAGCAGGGAAGATGTAGGCCACCTCGTCCATGGCCGCCAGGGTCCACACCGGATCCGACGCGCGAAAACGGGGACGCCAGCGGACCATCAGACGCTGCGGACCAAGATCGGGATTGTCGCGCAACTCGAGCCCGGCCGCCAGCACAATTCCGCGCGCGGCGTTCAAATCCACATCCGGATGGAATTCGACAATGTACTGGAGGTTCGCACCCTCTTCCTCCATCAACGGGCTGACCTTGGAGCGCGGATCGAGGGCCGCGGCGTAGCGCACGTCCAGACCATCCAGGGACAGGCTGGCGTTGGCCGCGATCAACAGTGCATTGTCCGGCACATCCTGCAAAACCCTTGCTCCGCGAGCCTCAAGCGCCACGCGGACGGCTGGCGTGGGCGCATCCTCGAACTGCACGATAGAGTGCCCTGGCGCCAACGTCGCCGGAGCGTCGGGCGCAACTGCCGACCGCACGCCCTTGGCGGAGGCTGCGCTCCCTGGCATCGCCGGAGGCACCTTAAGCCGTAGCACTGGCTGGGAGAAGGCGGACACGCAACACCACAGGAGTACCAGAGAGCGCATGAACTCCCTCATCGGTGTCGGCTGAGAAGATTCCTCCGGAATTTGTACTCATTCCCTGTAGACGATTGTGCGTACCTCTGCGGCGGTCTGGCTTACTTCGTTTTTCTTACTCCTGCCCCCGGCATGGGCCGGGGCTTATTCCGTTAAACTTGTTGCCGGCAGCGACTGGGTCGGCGACGGCGGTCCGGCCACCGAAGCGATTTTGTTGCAAGCCGAAGGCTTAGCCATCCATCCCAATGGGGCTCTGTACATTGCCGATGCGCAGACGCATCGCGTGCGGGCCGTCTCGCGCGACGGCGTAATTCAAACCGTGGCGGGCAACGGCACTGCGGGGTTTTCCGGTGACGGAGGCCTCGCCACCGCGGCGCAGTTACATGCGCCTTACGGCATTGCGATCGACGCGGCGGGAAACTTGTACATCGCTGACCTGGGGAACGCGCGTGTCCGGCGCGTAAGCCCCGACGGTATTATCCAGACAATTGCCGGCGGCGCGCCGCTCGCGCTCGACTCTCCGCGCGGTATCGCGCTCGATCCCGCGGGCGGTTTGTATATCGCCGACTTCGGCGCGAATCTGGTCTATTATCTGGACCCGGCCGGCTCGCTTGAGACCATGGACACGCACGAAGCGTTGGACCATCCGGCTGCGTTGGCGCTCGGCGGAGACGGCGCGCTGTACGTTGCCGATAGCGGGAATCATCGTGTGCTGAAAGTCACCGCCCAGGGCACGCAGGCTGTGGCTCAGGTTGCCGCGCCTACCGGCCTCGCCGTCGATGCGGGCGGCGCGCTCTACGTCGCCGATGCCTTTGGTGCGCAGATCTTACGCCTTCCCGAATCCGGAGCGCCTACCTTCCTGGCCGGCTCCGGGCGCGCCGTGGCGGTGGGTGCCGACGGCGGTGTCTACGCAAGCGACGGACAACAGGTCCGCCGCTACTTTTCCGGCGGGGGTTCGGCTATGGCCGCGGGCGGAGGCAATCGCGCGTATGGCGACGGCGGGCCCGCCATCCAGGCCCGTTTGAACCGGCCCGCGGGACTTGCGCTGGATCGCGACGGCAACCTGTACATCGCCGACGAAGGCAACCACCGCGTCCGCCGCGTCGCACGGGACGGGGTCATTTCCACCGTCGCGGGCACGGGCGCCGCGGGTTATAGCGGCAATGGCGGAGCGGGCGTGCTTGCGGCGCTTAATGCCCCGGCAGCCTTGAGCACGGATTTTGCGGATAATCTCTACATTGTTGACCGCGGCAATGGCCGCCTCCGTTTGCTGACGCCCTTTGGAGTGATCTTCACGCTGGCCATGATTCCCGATGTGCGGGCCGTCACCGCGGACGAACCCGGACACATCTATGTCGCCGCGGGCAGCCAGATTGTGAACCTGGTTCCTCCCGGAGTGGCGCAGCCCGTTCTGGCCGGCCTGACAAATCCCGAAGCCCTGGCTGTCGATGCTGAAGGGGCGCTCTACTTCATCGATGACGCCGGACGCGGGCTCGGGCGGCGCGCCCCGGATGGAACTTTTACTTACCTCCGCTACGAAGAGCAGGCGCTGAGCGGAATCGTGGCCACCCCGGGCGGCGTGTTCACGGTAAGCCGCAGCACTGCACAGGTTCTTGCCGTCGATGCAGATCTCCGCCTGACAGCCGTTGAGCTCGACGTTTCGATTGGATACCCCTCTGCGATCGCCGCGGGACGCGACGGAACGCTCTATGTCGCCGATGCCGCCGCGGACCGGGTCTGGGCGCTGCGCTACGTTCCGGCCGAAGTCGTGCATGCCGCCACGGGAGTGGCGGGACCTCTCGCGCCGGGGATGCTCGCCACCATTCGCGGAATGAAGCTGCACGCGCCAGAGGTGCGCATCGGCGGTGTTCCCGCGGCGGTCCTGGCGGTACGCGGAATCGAGACAACCGTCGAAGTGGCGCCCTCGATCGCTGGCAGGGAAGAAGTCGCGGTCGAGATCCGGGACGGCGACGGAGTTCTTCGCGCCTCGTTCACGGCGCCCGTTTCCGATGCCGTGCCCGGGTTGTTCACCGATCCCTCGGGATACGCACTGGCGCTGAATGAGGATGGCTCGCGTAATTCGCCGGAAAACTGGGCCGGGCGCGGCTCCATCATCGTGCTTTACGGAACAGGCCAGGGAGTCGGGGCGCTCCCGCTTACCGTGGAAATCGGCGGAGCGCCCGCCGAGGTGCTGTATTCCGGCCCAGTCGCCGGATATCCGGGCCTGTGGCAGATCAATGCGCGCATCTCTTCACAGCTGGCAGTAATCGGAGCCGTGGGCGTCACCGTCCAAGTCGGGAACGCGGTCAGCCCGACGGTCGCCATCGCCGCACAGTAGTCTGCGCGCTTCACCGCTGCACCAGATACGCCGCAAACAACGTCAGGTTATAGCCCATGTGCAAGAGTGTGGACGCCACGGTCGAGCTGGTCCGCTGCCGGACCACTCCGAACACGCAGCCCACCGTGAAGATCAAGATCATGTGCTGCCAGCTCCATTCATACTGCGCTCCATGCAGCAAGGCGAAGGGCAGCGACGTGAGCGTGATTCCAAGTGCGGGTCCGAGCGATGGCGTCAGCAAGGTTTGCAGGAAACCTCGGAACAGGACTTCCTCAAACGCCGGCCCGAGCACCGTGGAAAACACGCCGACGACAAACAAGGACGCATTTCCCGCCAGCAACTGCTCGGCCGGCGTCGGGACCAGCGGCGCGCGCAGAGCCGCGCCTGCGGCCGCGACTCCGACCGCCAAGACCGGGGAGAAAATGACGCACCGCCAGGCCCCGCGAAAATCCGTCGTCCAGGCGAGCGATCGCCACAACGGCTGCCGGTGCCGTTTCACGGCCAGCAAGTACAGCACGCCCAGCAGCAGAAGGTACAGCCAGCTCTGAAAAACCAGGCCCTGGATGGCCTCCCCGGTGAACACGCCCGGGGCCGCGAGGCGGCCCAGCCGCTCCAGCATCGAGCCCAGGAACATGCACGGCAGAATCGAACCCAACAAAAACCCGAGATCCTCAAACGTCCACACGTTGCGAGGCTCGGGCGCGGGCGTCACGCAAGCTCCACAAGGGCGGCGGCCAGCAGAGGAATCATCAACTCATGATGGCCAGTGATCGCAAATCCCTTTCCCGATTGGGGCCCGCCAGACTGCGCGTGCGGCCGCTTCACCACGTTCAGGCTGGGCCGGTAATGTTGCAGGAAATCGAAGTTGACCGTGGTGAATCCGGCGAGCGGGTAACCCAGATTGCGCACCACGCTGACCGCCTTCAGGAACACCTCCGGCAGCACCACGGCGGAGCCCAGGTTGAGATACACTCCGCCCTGATCGAGGCCGCGGATGAGCGAGCAGAGCAGGCGGAAATCGTGATGTGTGGCCGTGCCGATCGAGCCACCGTCGGCGTGCGCGTGCGTGTGCGGCGTATCCGTACCGATTGCAACATGCACCGTCACGGGGACCGAAGCCCGATAGGCTTGCGCCAGCACGCTGTGCGGAGAAAACTCGGGCCGGCCCAGCGTTTCCAGACGTTTCCCGAGCGCCTCGCCCATGCCGATGCCCGCGCGCGCGCCTTCCAGGATCGCCGTGTTCATCTCACGTCCGGTCTCCTCAGCCGCGCCGAAGCGGCCGTCGGGCAACACCGCCTCCACGTCCTCGCTGGTCTGGCCGGCGATGGCGATCTCGAAGTCATGAATGGAAGCCGCGCCATTCATGATCCATGCGCTGACCCATCCGCGGCGCATCAAGTCGATCAGCACGTCGCCCAAACCGCACTTGATGACGTGGCCGCCCATGCCCCACAGGATCGCGCGCTTCTTCGCGCGCGCCTCCGCCAGCGCCTTGACCACTTCGCGGAAGGAGTCCGCGGCGAGAATATGCGGGAGCGAGTCGAGCAGCCCCGGGACGCCCTCCCCTTTCCGGTACGGCTGGGCGAAATGCTTGATCTGGACCTTGGCCTCCCGCGCGCGAATGGGGACGGTCTTCATCGCTTCGAATGATAGCGGCTTGTCTGTGTACCTGGACATGGTCAGGCGGCCCGTCCTTTGCTCAGCACGGCTCTCAGCGCCTGCGCGGTGTAGCTCTTCGGATGGCGAATGATCTCCTCGGGCGTGCCGCACGCCACCAGATGGCCGCCGCGCTCGCCGCCCTCGGGCCCGAGATCGATGATCCAGTCCGCCGTCTTGATCACGTCGAGGTGGTGCTCGATCACGACGACGGTATTGCCTAAGTCCACCAAGTTGTGCAGCACGTCCAGCAGCTTCCGCACGTCCTCAAAATGCAACCCTGTCGTCGGCTCATCCAGGATGTACAGCGTCTTCCCGGTCTGGCGGCGGCTCAACTCGCGAGCCAGTTTGATCCGCTGGGCTTCACCGCCCGAAAGCGTCGTCGAAGACTGGCCCAAATGCAAGTAGCCGAGCCCCACGCGCACCAGGGTCTCCAGCTTTGACTGGATCACCGGAATGTTTTCCAACACTTGCAGTGCATCTTCCACGGGGAGCTCCAGCAGATCCGCGATGGAGTGATCCTTGTACTTCACCTGCAGCGTTTCGTGATTGTAGCGCCGGCCGCGGCAAACGTCGCAAGTGACATAGACGTCCGGGAGAAAACTCATCTCGATGCGCTTCAGCCCGTCGCCCTGGCAGGCCTCGCAGCGCCCGCCCTTGACGTTGAAGCTGAACCGCCCGGGCTTGTAACCGCGTGCGCGAGCCTCCGGCAGGCGCGCGTACAGGTCGCGAATGGGCGTAAAGACCTGCGTGTACGTCGCGGGATTCGAGCGCGGGGTACGCCCGATGGGCGCCTGATCGATCTCAATGACCTTGTCGAGCAGGTCCAGGCCGCGAATGGAGGCATGCGCGCCGGCATCGGTGCGTGATCCGTAGATGGCCTTCGCCGCCGCGCGGTAGAGAATGTCGTTCACCAGCGTCGATTTTCCGCTGCCGGACACGCCCGTCACCAGGATGAAGCAGCCCAGCGGAAATTCGACGTCGATGTTTTTGAGGTTGTGTTCGGAGGCGCCGCGGATCACGATACGGGCCTCCGTCGGCGTGCGCCGCAGCGGCGGAACCGCGATCCGCCGCCTGCCTGTCAGGTATTGTCCCGTAAGCGAATGCTCGTTGTGTGCGATCTGTTCGGGCGTGCCCTGTGCCACCAGTTCGCCGCCCAACCGTCCCGCGCCGGGGCCGAGATCGATGACGTAATCGGCGCGCTCGATCGTTTCCGCATCGTGCTCGACCACCAGCACCGTGTTGCCCAGGTCGCGCAATTGCGCCAGCGACGCCAGCAGCCGGTCGTTGTCGCGGGGATGCAGGCCGATCGAAGGCTCATCCAGTACATACAGCACGCCCCGCAAACGGGAACCGATCTGCGTGGCCAGACGAATGCGCTGCGCTTCCCCGCCCGAGAGCGTCGCCGAGGAGCGGTCCAAACTCAGATAATCCAATCCCACGGCGATCAGGAATTCCAGGCGGTGGCGGATCTCTTCGACGGCGCGTCCGCCGATCTGCTCTTCGCGTCCAGTGAGTTTCCAGCCCCGCACGGTCTCCAAAGCGCGGGCCACTGGCATGCTGGTGATTTCGCCGATAGTCGTGTCTTTCACCCGCACCGCGAGGCTGGAAGGCTTGAGCCGGTTGCCGCGGCATTCCAGGCAGACTGTGGGCGACATGTAGCCCATGAACCACTCATGGTAAGCTTCGCTGGCGATATCGTCGCGGTAATACTTCTTGAGGATCGCAAGAAGGCCCGGCTTTCCAGCCGTCCCGTCCAGCAGAATCGACTGCTGTTTCTGCGTCAGCTCGCCGAAAGGCTTCGTCAGCGGGATCTTCTGCGCCGCCGCCAGGGCCGTGATGGCATGGATCACGTAGCTGTGGCCGCCGCCCAGCCCCAGCCCGCCGTCAAAGAGCGGCCGCGAAGCATCGGCGATAATCTTCACCGGATCGAAATTCCACTGGCTCCCCAGGCCATTGCAGGCTTCGCAGGCTCCAAAGGGACTGTTGAAGGAAAAGGAGCGAGGCTCCAGTTGCGGAACGTTGGCGCCGCAATCCGGACAGGCCACTTTGATCGAGTAGAGTTTCTCCGGGCCACCCACCACCGCCACTAACACCAGCCCGTCGGCCAGCTTCGAGGCTGTTTGGATGGACGCCGCGAGGCGACCCTTAATCTCCGACTTCACCAGCAGGCGGTCCACCACCACTTCGATGGTATGATTCCGCCGGCGGTCGAGCGTAATCTCTTCATCGAGCGGACGCAGGACTCCGTCGATGCGCGCGCGGAGGAAACCCTGGCGAAGCAGTTTATCCAGCTCTTTCTTGTACTCGCCTTTCCGTCCCCGCACGATCGGCGCCAGGATCATCACGCGCTCATTGGCGCCCAGGGCCAGCACTTGTTCCAGGATCTGATCTGCGGATTGCTGGGAGATCGCGATGCCGCAATTGGGGCAATGCGGCACCCCGATCGCGGCGAACAGCACGCGCAGGTAGTCGTAAATCTCCGTGATCGTGCCGACCGTCGAGCGCGGGCTCCGGCTGGTAGTCCTCTGTTCAATGGAAATCGCCGGGCTCAGGCCGTCGATGGAGTCGACTTCGGGCCGCTCCATCTGGTCCAGGAACTGGCGGGCGTAGGGCGATAGCGTTTCGACGTAGCGGCGCTGGCCCTCGGCGTAGATGGTGTCGAAGGCGAGCGAGGATTTTCCTGATCCGCTCAACCCGGTGATCACCGTGAAGGTATTGCGCGGGATCTCGACATCAATGTTCTTCAGATTGTGCTGCCGTGCGCCGTGCACGGTGATGCGGTTCAACAAGCATTCTATTTTCCCATATCGGGGCGGGCGGGCCGACCCGAGTGCTAGTTCTTCGAGAACCAGTCCCTGGTACTAAACTGAGGCACTCGGGCTTGGCGTGCTATTGATCTCCGGGAGCATGCGTTATAGAGTTGTGACTGCGATGATCGAGCAGAGAAGACACCGGCGTTTCGATCTGAAGTTGCCCTTTCAAATTCCGTTCTGGCCGGCTGGTGGCGGAGTTGCCGGGGAAACGAAAAACATGAGTTCGGCAGGCGTCCTGTTCCAGGCTGCTGGCGCGCCTCCCGTGGGCGAATCGATCGAGTACTTCATCACCCTCCCCAAGATTCCCGAAAGCGGGCTGGAGGTGCGGCTGCGCTGTTTTGGACGCGTGGTGCGGGAATCCGAGGACCACTCTTTCGCCGCCACTCTGGATCGCTACGAGTTTCTTCGCGAGCCGGCCGAGCGGGCGTAATCGACGGCCCTTATCCGCTCCAGGATTTTCTCGGCGAGTTCCTCGACAAGGCTCTCCTCATCCCAGCGCTCCAGAATCCGGTCCGCCACTTTTTCGATCACGCGGCTGCGCAGGTTTGCCTCCGCAGTCTCCGCCGCGAAATATTTTCGCAGTTCGGCCTCCAGATCCTCGCCCACTTCCTCCGCGCCCGCCGCCGGGCTACGGCCGGCCAGCCGGTTCTGCAATCCGCGAATGCGTTGCTCTGCGTTTTCCGCCGCCCGCGCCAGATCCGGGTGGACCCCGGTTTCAGATTCCTTCCGAGACATCGGACCTCACCGCTCAACCATATCATACAGCAACTCGCACACCATCCCTCCGGCCTATATCTCGCTCAGACCTAATTAGGAGTGTGCCTCTTGACAACCGACTGCACGAAAACTACCATGAGCGCAGGGCGAATTGCGTGTATCCCACTCCGTCAGGACCGTTTGCCTACAGTCCGGAGCCGGTCCCCGTGGCGTTGCTGGAATTTTCGTTTCCGGTGACCTGGAAGTATCTATCGGATCCCTCGCCTCGCCCGAAGACCGCCGGGCCGGCGCTTGCCGAATCGCCCGAGACGGCCGCCGCAGGGCGGAACGCGCCAGTTGAGATTACCCTACCGGCCTCCGAGCCAGCGCGGCCACGGCAGCATGCCCAACGTGACCAGTGGGAAATGATCGTTCCGAAAATGCCTCGCCCGCCCGTGCGTCCCGCACCAGCCCCTACTCCGGCTACGGTTCCGCCGGTCATGCCCATAATCCCGAGCCCCACGCAAGCCGAGGTCCCCGAAGCGCTGCCGGATCTGAAATTCACTTTGGACGTCGGAAAATCGCAGAGGAAGTTGCCGGTGCCCGCGCTCGCAGCCGGCGTGATCGCTGCCGCCGCGGCGTTGTTCTATTTTGGCGGCTGGGCGGTCTCCGGAGTCGCTCCCCCAGCCAAGGCGACCACAGGCCCGCAAGCCGGGGCGCCGCTGCCGATCGGCCTCCTGGGATGGACCACGGTTTCGGAATGGCCCCGGCGGCTTTCTCTGCTGCGCGGCTCCAGCGGATTGCGCGATTTCCGCTTGGAGTTCGAAGGAACCATCGAGAACAAAGCCCTGGGCTGGGTCTTTCGTGCCATTGACGCACGGAACTATTACGCCATGAAACTGGAAATTGTGACCCCCGGGCGCGACCCTGTGGTTGTCCTGAAGCGTTTTGCGGTGATTGACGGCCGCGACCGGGATCCCTTTCAGCTTCCCTTACCGGGCACCTACCGCCTGGATACGATCTACAAAATTCGCCTCGATGTGTTGGGGGACCAGTTTACGGCGTGGGTGCAGGACCGCAAAATCGATCAGTGGAATGATGCCCGCCTCGGCGCTGGCAGCCTCGGCCTGTTTGCCGAAGCCGGGGAGCGGGCCACAGTGAAGGGCGAGATTCGGGCTTACCGGCTCGCGCCTCAGTAGGAGGTCGGAGAAGTACCATGGCATCGCAAGCAACCGCGCCGGCCCAGGCGGCGCGCGCTCCGGACAGGGTCGTCGAAGCGGCGCTGGATCTGCGCAAGGCGGGGCGCCGGGCCGAGGCGCTGGAGTTGCTGAACCGCCCCGGCGAGTATTCGCAAGACGCTTATATACTGCGCGGAGATCTGCAACTCGAACTGGGCCGCCCCTTGGAAGCCCTGGGCAGCTATTCCACCGTGATTGCGCTCGACCGGGAAAACACCTACGCCCAGCAGAAAGTCGCCATCTGCCTGCGCCAGTTGGAGAAGTGGGAACCAGCGGCCGATACGCTGCGCAAGATCCTGGAGCAGGATTCCTACCGCGATTCCGCACGCATCGCCCTGGGGGAATGTCTGCTGCATCTGAACCGGCCCGAGGAGGCTCTGGCGTGTTTCGAGGCCTGCTGGTCCGAGAGCGCTTTCCTGCAATCGATGTTCGGCAAAGCGGTGGCGCTGCACTTGTTGCAGCGCCGCGATCAGGCCGAGGCGATGTATCGACGGCTGCTCGATCTGGCGCCGGATTGCGAGGAAGCCCTCGCTAATCTGATCGCGCTCAGCATGGAGCAGTACGCCCTCGGGCGCGTGCAGCGCTATGCCGAGCAGTTAATCGCGCTTCGCCCGGACTCGGTGATCGCTTTGCGAGCGCTGGTGGTGATCGCCGTTGAAAGGCGTGACTACGAAACCGCTGCCCGCCACTACCACCGCCTGCTCGCACAGCGTCCGCAGGAAGAACCCGCGAGTCCTGGCGAGCCGGTCCAATACCGCTTGCGCGAGGAAGACGCGGCCCGGCTGCTGAGTCTTCCCAGCACGGAATTCCGGAGCCAATGATCATGTCCCGTCTCAGAATTCGCGTGGAGTTGAGCCGCACTGGGCTAGGAGTGCCCCTGCACAAATTGACCAGCATGACCGCGGAGCTGCACAAGTTCCTGAACCTGCTCACCGAGGACATCCACGTGGAGAAACAGCGGGGCGAGTGGTTGGTGTTCGATTTCGACCGTGAAAACCTGAATTTCACAGCGGAGTATGTGGGTGTCGCGGGCAGCCAGCAGGTGGAGGCGTTCAACGCGGCCTTCGACGGCGCCACCTCGCTGCGCCGCGAGACGATTTCCCAATTCCTGCGGATCACCGACGCGATCGCCGAAGACGAGGTGATCGGGTTTGGATTGTATACCTCCGACGATATGACCGAGCCGGCGGAGTGGCGCTGTCTTTCCCGCCGCGACGCGCTGCGTATGGCCGGCGAGGTCCAAATGCTGATGGGGGCCGGTGAGGAATCGCATCTGCCCGCCGTCAGTGACCCGACCCTGGGAGCGCGCATGTTCGGCGACCGGCGCGAACGCGGTCTGGAGGCGATCCGCGCGGTCGAGCAGGTCCGGGAGGTCGAGTACACGCTTTCGAACCGCATCCAGCGCCTGGAACACAGGGTCGAACAACACGACCAGCAACTGCAGGATTTCAGAGCGCAGGCCAAGGCCGCGGAGAACAGTTTCCGGAATCTGCTCACGACCGTGGAAACTTTCTGCGAGCAGGCCACCCAAAAGATCGAGAGTTTGTCGCCGGCTGCACTTCCCGCGCCAAAGACGGAAAGCACAGGGACCCAATTGCGCCGCTCCGCAAAACCGGCATGGTGGATCTTGGCGGCGGCCGGCGCCGCAGGAGTATTGTTCACGATTTGGGCCGTTTCCAGGCCCGATGCCCCGCGCGCAACCGCTGTCGCCCCCGCTGCGGCTCGGCCGGAAAGAGCGGCCACATCCGGACCCTCGGCCGGGGCAGCAACCGCGCCGGTCGCGGCCTCGGTGCCGTCCGCGGCGGCGCCTGAGGTTCGACCGCCCGCAGCCGCTGCCGTCAGTCCGCCAGCCGCGTCTCCCTCCGCCGGCACGATGCTGGCCGAACTGGAAGCCACCGAGGACACCTGGGTTTCCGTGAAAACCGCGGACGGAACGCCAATTCTGGTCCAACTGCTTGCCAAGGGCACCCTGCGAAGCGTCTCCGTGGACCCCGGCGCCACTCTGCGAGTTGGCAACGCCGGGGGGCTAGTGGTCCGATTGGATGGCAAGCCGTTGGGATCGTTGGGTCCGCCGGGTGGCGTGCGCGACGTCGAGTTCCTGGACGGCGACTTCGCTATCAAAGTGCCCTAACCCCTAACCCGCCTTGAGTAATAAGGCTTAATCCTTTCTCGAACTTCTGCCGATTATAGGGCCAGGAGTTCGAAGGATGTTGTGGTTGTATCTGTTGGGAGCAGTGACGTTTCTCGTCATCGCGCTGCGCCGGGTCCTCCGGCGGCAAAGGCCGCTCTACGACGAGCTTTATTCCACGCGTGTCGCCATCAAGCATGTTCACAGCGGAGTGGCCTTCGTGAAGGCTAATGGCGCGATCGGGTCGGTGAACGCCTCGCTTGCGGATTTGCTGGCCGCCAAGCCCGAGGAGCTCGCGGGCCGCGAATGGTACGTCTTGTTCCCTGCACACGAACATGAGCGGGTTCGCGAAGCGTACACGCAGATGCTGCTTTCCGGAATCGCATCGCTCGACACGGTTGTCGAGCGGACGGGTGGCCACTGCGAGCCGGTGAACCTGCGCCTGGTTGCCGTCAACGACCATAAGGCCCGGCTGGTGGGCCATCATGCCCTCATTCATGACGTTTCCCGCGAACGTTCGCTTGAAGAACAACTTCGGCGCCTGGGGCAGTCCATCGGAGAGGCGGCCAAACCGGCGCCTTCCCCGGCGGCGCCACCAGCGGGCGTTGTGGTAGACTGACAAAGTATAATTCCGCAGGAGTCCCCCATGGCGAAAGTATGTGAAGTGTGCAAGCGCGGGCCCAGGTTCGGCAACCGCATCAGCCATGCGCACAATGTGACCAAACGGCGCTGGAACGTGAATCTCCAGAATGTTCACGTGGAGATGAACGGCACCCGCAAGCACATGAGGGTTTGCACGGCCTGCATCCGCAGCGGCAAGGTTCAAAAGGCCGCATAAAGGTGTAAACAGCCCGCGCCGCGGGCGCAACGTTCAGTGCAGGCCAGGCGGAAGGGCTGGCGTCTGCCAGCGGCCGTTTTGTGGATCCAGATTGAAGTTCTCGCCCAGGTACACGCGGCGCACGTCGGGGTCGCGCCCGAGTTCGTCCGGCGTGCCCGAACGGAAGATGCGCCCCTCGTTGATGATGTAGGCACGGTCGGTGACCGCCAGCGTCTTTTCGACATTGTGATCGGTCACGAGCACGCCGATGCCGGAGTTTTTCAGATCGAAGATGATCTTTTGCAGCTCCAGCACCTGAATCGGATCGATTCCAGAGAAGGGTTCGTCCAGCAACAGGAAACTCGGCTCGATCACCAGGCTGCGCGCGATTTCGACCCGCCGCCGCTCGCCGCCTGAAAGCACGTAGCCCCGGCTGTGGCGCACCTGCTCCAGGCCGAGCTGCTCAATCAACTGGTTCATGCGCGCGCGGCGCTCCCGGCGCGACAGCTTCAGCGTCTGTAGGACCGCCATCAGGTTGCCCTCGACCGTGAGCTTGCGAAACACCGAAGCTTCCTGCGGCAGATAGCTGATGCCTCGGCGCGCGCGCTGATACATGGCCAGGGACGTAATGTCTTCCTGATCGAGCAGGACGCGGCCCGAGTCGGGTGCGATCAGGCCCACGATCATGTAAAACGTCGTGGTCTTGCCCGCGCCGTTGGGACCCAGCAATCCCACGACTTCGCCTTGTTCGACATGAATCGAGACGTTATCGACAACTTTGCGGCCCCGGTAGGCTTTGGCGATTTCCGCAGTGCGCAGTGTGCTCACGTTGAGAGCTACTTTTTGAGGATGCGGCTCTTGGCCGGGCGTCCCTCTTCCCCTTCCACCAGCAGCCTATCATCGTTGACCCACCAGGTCAATTTTTGGCCGCGGGTGTTTCCCTTCAGGTTATCCACCAGCAGCGGCTGCCCTCCGGTCAGGATCACACGCTGCGCGGCGGCATCGTAGTCGGCGTGTTCGGAAGTCGCCGTGCGAATCCGCTTCGATTTGGAGGATGGCACGGTGGCGGTGCTGACGATTTTGACGGCACCTTGGGCTACGGCGCGGTCGAGCGAGGAATCCGAGCCGGACTCGCTCAGAAACGCATGCAACTCGCGCGCATCCACGGTCAGGGCGTCCGGTCCAGGGCGCTCGAGCACGACGCCGCCGGTGTAATGCGCCAGACGGGTGGCGCGCGTATAGACGAGATCGGCCGCCTGCACCACGGTCAATCCCTGGCTGCCCGCGGGTTTCTTCTTGTCATAGAGTTGGGTGACCACTTGGCCGTGCGCTTCCATGATGCCGCGTTGATGGTCGATCTCGATGCGGTCGGCCTGCACGCGATTCGCGCCCTGCCAGGCTTTCGCAAAACCTTCGTAACGAAGCTGCTGGCCCTGATTCGTGGACGTCATGCCCGCGGCCGAGGCCTGCAGCGGCAGATCGGCCGACAGCATGGAAGACGAGCCGCCCTTGCGGTCCGGCTCCCGCGAGCTGGAAACGTTGCCCTGGGCCGTGAAGTCCCCCGTCTTCTGGTTGAGCGTCATCGTGTCTGCATGCACCGAGCCGGTGGGATCCGACGAACGGGCGTTTCCGGTGAGCGTGATCAGGTCCTTGCTTTGCTCCAGCACGGCGCGGTTCGCGCTGGCGCGGCGCATGCCTTCCTCATAACGGAAATCGGTGGTCTGCTCCAGGCGCGTGAGCGTGCCGCCAGCATCGAAATACGCGATCAGTTCCTGACTGTCGGTCTCCATGACCGGCCGCTCGGGCCGCTCCGTGCGCGTATGCGCGTTGATCGTACGGAACTTCTCGATGCGGTTCTGCGTGGCGTAGTCGATCCAGAATTTGTCGCCGCTGACGTTGCGCTGAGGCTGTCCCGCACGGCTGGGGATCAGCTCGAGCGTGGCCTTGCCGTCGGTTTCGACCCGCTCGATTTCTTCGCCGCCTGCCCGCATCGCCAGCCGGATCACGGCGCTGCGCAGCACGCGCTTGTCCGGGATATCGGCGTTCCCGCCCCGCGCGATGGGCTCGGCTTCGACCACGCTGTTTCCGTTGGCGACGGCGGAACGCAGGATGCTGTCGTCTCCGGCGGGAGCAAATTCCATGGCGACGCGGTCGCCGCGCACGGTAGTACGCGCCGCCGCGGCAGTCGACACCAGGCGCGCATCGCGCGCCGCATGGATCGCGCGGATGAGCATGTCTTCGTCGAAGTGAAGCTGCAGATCCTCCGCCCCGAATTCCACTTGCCGTGCGCCTTGCTTCTGCACGCCGCGCGCGGCCTTGACTTCGGCCCGGCGGATGACGCCCTCTTCCAGAAACACGTCGGCCGGGCCCGCCTCCATCTGCAAGGATTCGCGCGCGAGCTTGGACCACGGCTCCAGATGGACCTTGTTGTCGCGCTCGTAGTACCAGGCCTTGCCGGCCTCGATGTGAACCGGCCTGGTCTGGCCCGCATTGCCGCGCCAGTCAAGCGACACGTTGTTGTCGAGCCGCAGCTCGCGCGCGGCCGGATCGTAGCGCCCGCCGATCGCCGAGCCGCCGCCTTTTTCAAATTCGAACCGGACGGCGCGGGTGGTTTCGGCGACGCCGGTTTCGCTCGAAAACTTGACCCCGGAGCTGTGAATGCTCAACAAGCGCCCCGCGGGCTGCCGCCCGGCTGGAACCCCCAGCGTAATCTCGACCTCGCCCTCCGAATACAGCGTTTTCGCGGCAGTGTCGAACTGGGCGGAATCAGAGGTGACCAGATCGTATGCTTCGCCGTCCGTGTGATAGAGGTTGATCCGGACGCTTTCGAGCTCCATGAGGCTACCGACTTCGCGGAACTTGGCGGCGCATACCTTGACGTGCGTGCGGTCTCCCTCGCTCTGCGTGTAGCACCAGTTGAAGGCTTGGCCTTGGACGCCCGATCCGAGGCGCTCGGGCTGAGGCGGAACCTCCTGCGCGAGCTTCGCCCGCTGCTTCAAGTAAATCGAGCCGACCGCGGCGGCGATGGAGAGGATCGCCACCGGAAGCAGCCAACGGAGGCGCCGCATACCGAATCCCATCGTAGCGCGCCGTGCCTGCCGCTGGCGCCTGCGCGCCTGCCTTCACGCGCCTGCCGGGGAAGTTGCATCCCCCGGCGGCGATCCCGCATCATAAAAGATGTATGGCATCTGAAAACACTTTGACTTTCACGGACGAGGCCTTCGATCAGGAAGTTGTGAACTCCGATAAGCCCGTCTTGGTGGATTTTTGGGCCCCTTGGTGTGGCCCCTGCAAGGCCATGGCGCCCACAGTGGACGCCATCGCGACCGAATATGCAGGCAAGGTGAAGGTAGGCAAACTGAACACGGACGACAATCAGCAGACCGCGATGCGTTACGGCATTCGCGGCATCCCCACGCTGCTCCTATTCAAAGGCGGCCGCGTCGTGGATCAGCGCGTGGGCGCAATGCCCAAGCCTGAGGTCGTGAAGATGCTGACGCCCCACCTCGGCTGAAGCACCGAACGGGCCGCAACCGTTACTCGACGATCCGCAGAATCTCGCGCCTCCCGGTGAGCCACAGGTCCGTGTAACCCGCCGCGATTTCATGGAAGGCCGCGCTGGCGCGGTATTGCTGGATCATCTTCTCGGCCTCGGCCACGTGTTCCGCTTCGAACTCCACGATCACGCGATTCATCCCGCCGGCCCAGTCCGTCAGCACGCGAAACTTCGGAATGGGCCCGGCGGTGAAGGCGCGATGCAGGATCCCGGCGAGCCTGGCGGCGCAGCCGGGCTTGGCGGTGAAACAGTTGCGAACAATGACCATGCACTCGATGTTAGCGGAGTTCCGTGGTCTTGCCCGCGATCATGATCCGTTCGGCGCGCATCTCCGCAGGTTTGGTCTTGTCCGGGTATCCCGTAAGCGTCGCTGCGCTGCCGGTTTTGAGCGCTTCCTGCTTTAGCCCGCGCGTTTCCATGCGGCTGATGGGCGCGAGATAGGCGAGCCACGTCGCACCCTTGCCCTGATCGGCCTGAATGCGGATGAGCACGTGGGGGTTTTCCCATTTCACTTCGCGGATCACGCCCTCGATGGTGAAGGCTTTCGATTCGTCATAGCCGGTCCAGCCGTGATGCGCCGCGGCGAGCCCGGCCAGCAAAAGCGTCGCGCACAGAACAGAGATAGCCGTCTTCATGACAGACCTCCTGGCGTATTTCTACTCCCGTTCGCGGTACAGTTGTTTTCAAACGATGAACACGCTTTTTGAAACGATCGCCCAATACTTCCTCACGCACGGGCAGGAGCTGCTGTGGCCCGCGGTTTTGTTCGGCGGAGTCCTGCTGGCCGGACTCCTGTTGCGCCGCATCGTCTTCGGACGCCTGCGCAAGTGGGCGGAGCGCACGGATTCCCATCTCGACGACCTCTTGGTCCAGTCGCTGTACGGGCCGGTGCTCCTGTGGCTGATCATCCTGGCGATCAAGGTCGCGACCGATCTGTCGAGGCTGCCGCCAACGGTTACGGCCTGGTCCGGCCGCGCGCTGACGGTGTTGTGGATCATTTCGTTCACCTTGGTTCTGTCCCGCCTGGCGGGCCGGCTTGTGCAACGCTATCTGCGCGAGGCTGGCGGCGCGCCGGTGGGGACTCTGGTTGAAACGCTGGCGACGCTCGCCGTGGCTCTGCTCGGCGTGCTGATGCTGCTCAATCAATTGGGCATCTCGATCACTCCGATCCTGACGGCGCTGGGAGTGGGCGGCATCGCCGTCGCGCTGGCGCTGCAAGACACCTTGTCGAACCTGTTCGCGGGATTCTATGTGAGCCTCGCAGGGCAGGTGCGTCTGGGGGATTTCATTCAACTGGAATCGGGGCAGCAGGGCTACGTCTCCGACATCGGCTGGCGCAGCACGACACTGCGCGACCGGGCCAACAACCTGATTGTGATCCCCAACAACAAACTGGCGCAGAGCATCGTCATCAACTACCAACTGCCGGAAGGCCGCTTCATGTTGCGCATCCCGGTCAGCGTCAGCTACGCAAGCGATCCGGGGCATGTAGAGCGCGTGCTGGTCGAGGTCGTGCGCGGCGCCGTGGGTGAAGTGCCGGAGCTGCTGGCCCATCCCGAGCCGGTGGCGCTGTTGATGCCCGGCTTCGG
>CAZTKA010000032.1:0-28491 GCA_964614015.1 uncultured Bordetella sp.
ACACCCGACCTTCTGGTTCGTAGCCAGACGCTCTATCCAACTGAGCTACGGGCGCTTGTGGAGCGAAGACTCCTTTAAACATAGCACATCGCACGGCGCTTTCGTTTGGTGCAAAAGCGCACCGTTGCCTGGAACAATGCGGCCTGCGGCGCTTCGCCAAGATTCGAGAATGAGAAGTCCTCGGGCTTGGACGGCCGACGCAACCGGGCGCGCACGGGTATACGCTATCAGGTATGCCAACTTCGTGTGACCGCCGTACATTGCTAGTCGCCGCGCTGGGAGCAGCAGCCGCGCGGACTCTGCGCGCGCAACAAACCGCATTGCCGCAGAACATCCCGCCCGCCGCGCCGCGCAACTGGAATGAACCGGGGCCTTACCCCGATCCCGACATCATCACTCTCGACAACCGCTTCCGCCGCTACGTGCTCTTTAACACGCCCATCCAACGCCTCTACACCGGGACGCTGTGGGCCGAAGGCCCGGCGTGGAACGGCGTTGGACGCTACCTGGTGTGGAGCGACATCCCCAACGACGTGCAGTTGCGCTGGATCGCCGACGACAGCCGCGTCACCGTGTTTCGCAAGCCAGCCGGCTACAGCAATGGCAACACGTTCGACTTCCAGGGCCGGCAGATCTCCTGCGAGCACGGCAACCGGCGCGTGGCCCGTCATGAACCCGACGGCAGCACCACGGTGATCGCCGACAAGTTCGAGGGCAAGCGGCTCAATTCGCCCAACGACGTCGTCGTACATCCAGATGGCAGCATCTGGTTCACCGATCCGACCTACGGCATCAATGGCGATTATGAAGGTTTCCGCGCAGCCTCGGAAGTGAAGCCGGCCGTCTATCGCGTGGATCCGCAAAGCGGGCAGATCGCCAAGGCGACCGACGAAGTGAACCAGCCCAACGGCCTGTGCTTTTCGCCCGATTACCGCAAGCTATACGTGGCGGACACCGGCTCGGGTGAGACGAAGGTGTGGAACGTGAACGGCCGCACGCTCGCCAACGGCAAACAGTTTGTGCGCATAACGCTGCCGGGCGGAGGAAATTCCGCAGCCGACGGAATCCGCTGCGATGCCGACGGCAATGTGTGGGCCGGAGCGCGCCCGGGCGTGCAGATCATCGCGCCGGATGGAGCCGTAATCGGGATGATCCGCCTGCCCGAGCAGTGCGCCAACGTGTGTTTCGGCGGCTTGCGCCGCAACCGGCTGTTCATGACGGCGAGCCAATCGCTGTACGCGGTGTATGTGGGGATCAAAGGGGCGGGCGTGGCGTAGGAGACAAACGAAAGGCCGGAGGCTGTTTCAAGCCACCCGGCCTCTGCGATACTGCCGCGCACCTGAAACGGTCCGCTAGGCCACCTGCTGCGCTTTGTAACGGGACATGATCGCATTGATCTCGTCCTTGAGGCGCAGTTTCTGCTTCTTGAGGCGCTGCTCGACCATCTCGTCTTCCAATGTCAGATGGGGCCTGGCTTCCAGCTCCTCGAGTTCCTTGTGGAACCGCGAGTGCTCCTCCACCAACGAGCGGAAGCGTTCGTCGGTGGCCATCAGGTGCGCTTTCAATTCTTCGTTATAAATCTCCATGAGTGACACCTCTCCTTACATACGTCTTGGTATAGAAACGTGACGTGAAACGGTCACGTGAGGGCCACGCCGAGCGATTGGGGGAATTCGGGCTCGGTGGGTCGTCTGCACTGCCTCTTCACAGGGCAGCCGGGATGCTCTCCGGCCGCGCACCATGACGATATCACGAAACGAAGCGCATGACAATAGCCGCTTCGGCGGGTTGGCGATAATAATTTTCGCGCCGGCCGCACGGGGTAAACCCCTCGGCGGTGTAAAGCGCGATCGCGGCTCGATTCGATTCGCGAACTTCCAGAAACCACGTGGCTTGCCGGCCGGCATATAGCGTCTCCAGCATTTTTCGCGCCACTCGTCTTCGGCGGTGCGCCGGGGCCACGGCCAGGTTCAGAATCTCGGCCTCGCCCGGCGCAGTCCAGCGGGCAGCAACGAATCCAACGACCTCGCCATTCTTATCGGCCACCAGGCAGAGATGTTGCAGATACTCTTCCGGATTCCAGCGGGCGGCCTCGGGCGCCGCCTCCTGGATCGCGGCGATCGCGGGAAGATCAGCGGAAGTGGCGCCACGCACGGTCATGGGCGCCTCGCTGCGTATTGCAAAATCGCCACCCCGATAAGCGGCATTGCCGCCATCGCCGTGCAAACCGGCGCGAAGCCGGCTTGGTCCACCATGCGGCCGATCCAGGGTGACACGAGCGCCGTCATCAGGCCGAAAGAACTGGTCAACATCGCAACGCTGAAGCCGGCGTGCCGCGCTCCGAACAAGTCGAGCGGTAAGGCGTACAGATTCGTGCTGATCGCGAGCGTCCAGAAGAAACTCAAGCTGATCGCCGCGGCGGCCCAGGCCGGCGCCGGCATCCAGGGGACCGCAGCCGTCGCCAGCAGGATCACCGCGCTGATCCAGGATATCCGCATGCGCGCGCGGAGCACGTCCGCGCCGCGGCGCAGCATCGCCCAGGCCATCGCCGCGCCGCAGAATCCGCCTGCGGTGGCCAGCACCGGCGGGATCCACGCGAACGCGCGGTTGGCTTCCTCCTGCGAAAGCCCGCGTTCGACGACGAAGTAGAGCGTGGTCCAATTGCTCCACAACGCGTAGAGTGTCATCACGAAAGCGTTCGCGGCCGCAAGGGCCCACAGGCGCGGATCGCGCCATAGGTGCGCAAGCTGAGCGGCCGGCTGGGAGACTGCGGGCGGAGCGGGCGCGCGACGTACGGTGAAGCGCCACAGCGGAACCCATAGCAACCCCAGCGCGCCGCACAAGACGAACACACTGCGCCAGCCATAACGCGGCGCGAGGGCGGCCGCCAAGATCGGAGCCAGCGACGCCCCCAGCGTGATGCCCACCTGGTTCAGCGCCGTCCCCATGGCGTATTCGCGTGGCTTCAAATACGTCGCATTCGCCTTGCCATTGGCGGGGATGCCGGCCGCTTCCGCGATTCCCAGCGCCGTGCGGCATCCGAGCAAGCCGGTGAACGACTGCGTGAAGCCGGTCGCGGCCCCGGCGGCAGACCACGCCGCGACGGCCAGCGTCGAGCCCGTGAGGAGGCCGATACGATCCAGCAGCCAGCCGGCCAGCGGAGCCGCCAAAGCGTATACAAATGAAAACGCCGAGACAAGGTACCCGTACTGTTCGTTGCTCAATTGAAACTCGGCGCGCAGTTGGGGCGCGAGCGCGGCGAGAAGCTGGCGGTCGAGATAATTCAGCGAAGAGGCCAGCACCAGCACCGCGACCGCCAGCCAGCGCGCGGGAGGCATCAGCGCAGCTCGTAAGTCTCGACCACGCCTTCGATGCCGCGTTGCGCGTCCGGCTTGCCGTCATGCACGACTTCAATCCGGCGCGGGGGATTGACAGGGCCGCAAGCGAACACCGGCTTGCCATCGGCGATCGGGGAGGCCTCGGCCAGCGCATGGGCTGTCGATCCGTTGTCGCGCAGGATGACCAGCCTCAATCCAGTCCCGATACACTCCACCGCGGTGAGCCGCCCGGTGAGGCGCACGCGCGTGCCGAAAACCTCCGCGAAGGGCACGGGCGCCTGCCTGGCCTCGGGCGCGTTGCCGGCCCGGTTGGCGGCGTTGGCGGCCTGCTCGGCCGCGCGGATGCGGGCCTCGGATTCGGCCATCACGCGGCGCAGGGTGGCCTCGGCCTCATCGCGAGCCTTGTTGGCCGCGGCGAGCTCGGCATCCACGCGCCGCTCTTCGATCTCCTTGCGCGCCGCGCGGAGACGGTCGCGCTCGGCCTCGGAACCCGCGGCCTGTTCGGCCCGCACCCAGGTCCTGGAAGCTTCGACGAACATCCCGGCCGCAGTCTGCGCTTCGGCCAGAGCCTCCCAATAGGCCAGCTTGCGTGGTTCGAGCTGCGTGGCCTTTTCGAGCGGAGCGATTTTCGAGCGCGCATCCGCGAGCAGCGCGGCCATGCGAAAATGCGGCTCGCCCCAGTGCGGATTCGCCGCCGCCGCCCTTGCGAGCGCATCCGGCGTGCCCAGCGCCGCGAGCCCCCGCGCGCTGTCCGGAGGAAACGATTTGCCCGCGGCTTTCAATTCGCCGAGCAGTTGCTGGACTTCGGCATCCTCCATGCGGCGCTCATAGAAATCGCGGCGCGGGTTCAGCGCCTTGCCATTTACCGGAACCGCCTCAAAGCGTCCCGCCGCCGCGTACGCGTCCATGCGCCGGTCGAGCTCCGCCGGATCGATGTTGAAGGTATTGCGCGCGGCCAGCTTGGGATCGCCGCCTTGCAGATTGCGAAGATACACGCGCAGGCGTCCGGCGTACTCGGGCCGCGTGGCGAGCATGTGGAGCCGTGCCCAGCCGCGCTTTCGATCGGCAGGCAGGGCTCCAACGGCCGGAGGCCCGCCCAACTCGACGCGAGTCGCCCGTACAGCGATCGTCGAAAACAGATCCGCGAGCGCGGTTTCGATCTCCTGCGGCATGCGCCCGGCGTTGGCCTCGATCAACTGGCGGACAATTTCGTGCCGCCATGCGGGCGACGGCTCTCGGCCTTTGGCGGCAGCGCTCAAGTTGGCCGAGCCGCCTTCGACGAACGGCTCGGGCAGAGCATAGGGGGCCAGTTCGCGCGCGGAATCGAACAGCACCAGGGTGACCGGCCAGATGGCGTTCAGTTCCTCATTGCGGAGCGCGTCCCTGCCCAGCATCCCGCCGAGGACATAGCGGATTTGCTCCATCTCGGTGAGGCGTTCACGCGCGGCAGTATCGCCGGCGTTGCTGACCACCCGCAGGGGCCCGATGCGGTATTCAGTCCACGCCGCGGCGGCAACGCCACACCATAAGGCGAGAAATGCGGCCCAACGCACCATCACTACTTCAATTTTCGCGCAATTTTTCTGGAACGTCCGCACTACATATGCATGCGCGAGCCACTTTTGCTGCCGGTGGTCGCCGTCGCGGCGGGAATCCTGGCTGGGCGCTTCCTTGGAATCCCGGCGGACGAGACGGCTGCGGCGGCGCTGGCGCTCGCCCTGCTCGGCGCGGCGCCGGTCCGCGGGTGGCTGCGGCGGATGACGATTCTATTCGCCCTCTTCTTCGCTGGAGCATTCCTGTGGGCCTGGCGCCAGCCGGCCGAAGAACCGTGGATCGATGCGGGCTCGCACGAGACTGTAATTGTTGATGGCTGCGTGGTCGAACCCGCCGTCTTCTCCCAAGACCGGGCGCGCTTCACGCTGGAGATCGAGCCGGGCGCGCGGGCGCTGGTGGAGACTTCCCCAGGAGCCCCGCGGCTTGCCTACGGCCAGCACGTCGAGCTGGAAGCGCGCATCCGTGCGCCGCACAACTTTGGAAACCCGGGTGCGTTCGATTACGCTGCGTATCTGGCGCATCGAAAAGTCTTCTGGACGGCGTACGTTCCCGCGCGCGGCACGGTGCGTGTGTTGCCGGGCCGCTGCGGATCGAGATTTCTGGCGTGGGCTTATGGTCTGCGCGCGGCCGCGCTTGAGCGCATCGACCGGATGTATCCCAATGATCGCTACGCCTCGGCCATGCTGGAAGCGGTATTGATCGGGGAATCGGGACACTTGGAACGAGTGTGGACCGAGGATTTCCGGCGTTCCGGCACCTACCACGCGCTGGTGATCAGCGGCCTGCACATCGCCGTGCTGGCGGGCGTGCTGCTATTTTCGTGGCGCCTTCTGCCGTTCCCGCCGGCCGTCGCGCTGGGCACGACCGCCGCCGCTGCGTGGTTGTATGCGGCCGTTTCGGGATTCTCGATTCCCGTGGTGCGCGCCGCGGCGGGCTTCACGCTCTTCGTCATCGCGAGGATGCTGTACCGCAGGACGCGCCCGCTGAATCTGCTGGCCGCCGTCGCGCTCGGACTGCTCGCCTGGGATCCGCAACAGTTGTTTGAAGCGAGCTTCCAGCTCTCGTTCCTCTCCGTGGCGGCGCTGGGAACCCTGGCCATGCCATTGATCGCGAGCAAGACTGCGCCGTTCGCGCACGGCGCGCGCGCCATCGCGAACGTGGAGATCGACCCGCATTTGGAACCTCGCGCCGCGCAGTTCCGCGTGGAGCTGCGGCTGGCGGCCGAGACCCTGGCAATGTACGCACGCATCCCCTTCGGCGCGGCCGCCCGTGCGCTGGCAGTGGCGGCCCGGGCGGTTTTGTTTGTGTTTGAGATGGCTATCGTCTCCGCATCGATCCAGGCCGGGCTTGCCCTGCCCATGGCGTTCTACTTTCACCGCGTATCGCTATCCGGCCTGAGCGCCAACCTGGTGATCGTGCCGCTCATGAATCTGGTGGTGCCCACGGGTTTTCTCGCATTGTTCACCGAATGGCAATGGCCAGCGTGGTTGACCAGCCAACTGCTGACCTGGTCCGCACGGGCCGCCGCCTGGCACGCCGATCGGGAGCCGGCCTGGCGCGTGCCCGATCCGCCAGTCTGGCTGATGATCGCTATGGCCGCGGCCGTGCTCGCGGCGGCAGCGTTGTTCCTTGCGGGCAGGCTGCGCCGCACGTCAGCCGCCGTAATCGTGGCCCTGGTCGCGCTTCTCATCTGGAGCCCCTGGCCGCCGGCCATCGAGCCCGGCATGTTGGAGTTGACCGCCATCGACGTCGGCCAAGGCGACAGCCTTTTGGTGGTGTTCCCCGAAGGCGCGGCGATGCTCATCGACGGCGGCGGCAGGCTCGAGTATGGGCGGCGGCGCCGCTCCAATCTGGACACGGGCGAGGACGTCGTCGCGCCGTATCTGTGGAGGCGCGGCCTCCGCCGGATCGACGTTTTGGCCGCCACGCACGCGCATCAGGACCACACGGGTGGCTTGCGCGCGCTGCTTGAAAATTTCCGCCCGCGCGAGCTGTGGACGGGAGCGAATCCGCCTGCGGCTCTGCTGCGGCAGGCGCGCGAGCTCGGCGTCGAAATACGCCAGCAGCGCGCGGGCGCACCGTTTGATATTTCCGGCGCCCGCGTCCAGGTGATCGCGCCAACAGCGGCGTACGCCGCCTCGCGCGCGGGCAAAGAACCGGGAAATAATGACTCCCTGGCATTGCGGATTTCCTACGGCGCACGTTCCTTCCTGCTCACCGGAGACCTGGAGGCCGCCGTCGAGCGGCGGCTGCTTGAGGAGGGCGCGAATCTGGCCGCCGATGTTCTTAAGGTCGCGCATCACGGCTCCCGGACGTCCACGACGCAGGGCTTCTTGGACGCCGTACGTCCCTCGATCGCGGTCATCTCGGCGGGCGTCGAGAATTCCTTCAACCACCCTCACCCGGACGTACTGCAACGTCTGGAGGGCGCCATCGTCCTGCGTACGGACCTCGGCGGGCTGGCGACGATCCGCACGGACGGGTCGGGTCTGTATTTCGCCTCGGCGTCCGGCGGTGGGGTCCAGTAGCGATTCCGCTTGAATGCAAGGTGTCCCTTCAGGGCCGCGCGGCGTAAACGCCGCCCTCCTGGGCAGCTCCGCCGTCTTGCGTTTGTTATACTGAAAAAGATCTTTCTATGGACATTCCCGCTGAGGCGCGTGCGCTTTAGCGCCTCCCGACGCATATGCCCAAACGTACATTTCAACCGAACAATCGCAAGCGCGCCAAAAAGCACGGGTTCCGCTCCCGCATGGAGACCAAGGACGGCCGCGCGGTGCTGGCCCGCCGGCGCGCCAAAGGGCGTCACAAACTGACTGTCAGCGACGAGAGTGCTGTCCGTTATCACGCAGCAACACGTTGATCCGACTTTTGGCGGCGATTCGCCCCGCGCCCGCTTTCCAAAGACGGCGCGCGTCCTACGCACCGCCGAGTTCCGCAATGTCTATGACAACGGCGTACGACTCTCCACTCCGCTGTTCGCCGCATTTTGTCTGTTCCGGCGGGCGGACGGGACCGGCGCCGGCCCGCGTCTGGGCCTCACGGTGCCGCGCGCGGTGGGGGGAGCGGTGGAACGGAACCGCATCAAGCGCCGCTTGCGGGAGGCCTTTCGCCTCCATCGCGCTGAATTGGGCGCCTGGGACATTGTGCTTAACCCGCGCCGCGCGGTCCTCAGGGCGCCGTTCGCCGAAATCGAACGGGCACTCGAGAAAGTGATTCAACGATGCCACGCCTGACCGCGCTCGTGCTGCTCCGCTTTTACAAGCGCTGGATTTCGCCCATGCTCCCGTCGGCGTGCCGCTTCCATCCGACCTGCTCCGTTTATGCCATCCAGGCGATTGAAACGTACGGCGTGCTGCGCGGAACCTGGATGGGTCTGCGCCGCCTTTCACGCTGCCATCCGTTTCACCAAGGAGGATTCGATCCGGTCCGCTGACCGGGTATTTGCGGCATGAATCAGTGGTCCATGGAGAAGAACTTCCTGCTGGCGGTGGTACTGGCCGGCCTGGTGTTGATGGTAAGTCAGTATTACCTCACACCTCCCGCGCCTCCGCCCACGGAAAAAGCGGCTGAAACCGCGAAGGAATCCGGGCCCGCGGCGAAGGCTCCGGCGGCCGCCCCCGCGGCCGTTTCCGCGCAGAAGACAGCTTCGCCGGCACAGGCGGCCGGAGAGGTTCGCTCTGAACAGGAAGAAACCGTCACGGTCGAGACGGACCTGCACAAGGTCGTGTTTTCAAATCGCGGCGCCGTGGTCCGCAGTTGGATTCTCAAGCAGTTCAAGGACAGCAAGGGGCAACCGCTCGAGCTGGTGAATCCGCGCGCCCTGGCGCTGGCCGAAAACCAGGCTTTGCCGGCGCCCTTCGCCCTCGCCTTCAAAAGCGCCCCGTCGAACGATCCGAACGACGATCTCTACCGCGTCGAGCGCTCCGGCGAGGAGAATCCGGTCGTCAGCTTTGAGTTCTCCGACGGCCGCATCACGGCCAGGAAGAGCTTCACGTTCGCGAAAGATTCCTACCTGGTGATGCTCCACTCGCAGGTGATCGAGAACGGAGTCCTGGTTCCGCATAGTCTCGCCTGGCGGGGCGGATTCGGCGATTCGACGGTCGTGAATCCCGTTCCGGACACGAATGCCGTTTACTACGATGTGCCAGGCGCGAGCCTCAACAAGAAACAGGTCGGAGAAGCCAAGGAAGGTCCGGTCTCCGCCAGCGGGCAATTTGCGTTCGCCGGACAAGAGGACAAATACTTCGCCCAGGTGGTCCTGCCGGTCCAGGCCGGCGGTTCCGTGGAGCTGACCACGTATTCGGATAACGTGCCCAAAGAAGACGGCAGCGAAGACCGCAGGCTCGGCGCGGCGGTGGGCGGCTCGGGTGTGAACTCCTTTGAACTGTTTGTGGGCCCGAAGGATCAGGACATCTTGCGGGCCGTCGATCCGCGTCTCGATCAGCTTCTGGACTGGGGCTGGTTCTGGTTCCTCGCCAAGCCTCTGTTTTACTCGCTCACGTGGGTTTCCAACGCGATGACGCACAACTACGGCTGGGCGATCGTGATCGTCACGGTGGTCATCAACATCATTCTGTTTCCCTTGCGGCTTTCGAGCATGAAGTCCTCGAAAAAGATGCAGGCGATCCAGCCGCTGGTGAACGCCATTAACGCGAAGTACAAAGACATCCCCCTGAAGGACCCGCGCAAGCAGGAGCAGAACCGGGAACTGATGGAGCTGTACCAGAAGCATGGCATCAATCCCGTGGGCGGATGCGTGCCGATCCTGCTCCAGGTCCCATTCTTCTTCGCGCTATACAAAGTCCTGACGCTGGCGATCGAGATGCGCGGCGCCGAGTGGCTGTGGGTGTCGGATCTTTCGCAGCCGGAGACTCTGGCGATCCGGGTTTTGCCGGTGCTGATGGTCATCACGCAGTTCATCTCGCAAAAGATGACGCCGAGCCCTGGCATGGATCCGGCGCAGCAGAAGATGATGCTATTGATGCCGCTGGTCTTCGGCTACATGTTCTACTTCGCCTCCGCGGGGCTTGTATTATACTGGTTGACCAGCAACGTCGTGAGCATCGTTCAGCAGTGGCTCCTCAACCGGAAAGCGCCAGCGCCCGCCGTGGTGACAGCGGCTCCTGCTTCGAAGAAGAAAAGATAGGAACTTGAATCACGGTGTCAGAGAAGAAGTATAGTAAGGCCGAAGCTGAAGCCCGCATCGAAGAATTCCTTGACATGGTTCTCGACGACGCCAACTTTGACGTCGAATACGACATCGCCAGTGGCGAAGGGCTGCATCCGGATTTCGAGAATCCCGATTTCATCGTGCGCTTCGAGGGTCCCGACGTGGATGTCCTGCTTGCCAACAAGGCCGAAGTCCTGCTGGCTTTGGAGCACCTCACCATGGAAGCGATCGGCATGACGCCGGAGCAGCATTCGAGGCTCTGCTTCGACGCCAACGATCACCGCGTGCTGCGCGTGCAAGAGCTCCGCATGAGCGCGCAGGCGGCGGCCGACCGCGTGCGCCGGTCGCGCCAGCCGTTCCACTTCAGCCCGATGAACAGCCGCGAGCGCCGCATCATTCACATGACGCTGAACGGCGACCCCGACATACGCAGCGAAAGCGTGGGCGAAGGCGCGATCCGCCAGGTTGTGGTGGTGCCCCGCGACATGAAGACGTTGCCCGAGCCGATTCGACCGCCCCGCACGCGTCCGGAAGAAGACGGCAGGCGTCCGGGCCGGCCGGGTTTCGGCGGCCGCAGCGATCGCGGCGGACGGGACCGCCGGGGCCGCGGACCCAGACGCTAACATCCGAGAGCCCCGCCAGTCGTGGCGGGAGCCACCGCTCGCGTGCGCCTTACTGACACCATCGCCGCCGTCTCCACCCCGCCGGGCCGCGGAGGCATCGGCGTCCTCCGCATCTCCGGCGCGGAAGCGCGCGCGGTTAGCGAGCGTCTGGTAGGACCCCAAGACTGGAAACCCTGGACCGCGCACTTCGCGAGGCTCGCCGACGAATCCGGCATCGTCGACCAGGTCATCGTCACCTACTTCGCCGCGCCGCGTTCTTACACCGCCGAAGACCTGGTCGAAATTGCGTGCCACGGCTCGCCCGTGGTGCTGCGCTATGCGCTCGACCGCGCCTTGCAGGCGGGCGCTCGCCTGGCCGAGCCCGGTGAGTTTACCCTGCGCGCGTATTTGAACGGCCGCATCGACCTGCCGCGCGCGGAAGCCATCCGCGATCTGATCGGCGCGACCACGCTTTATCAGGCTCGCGTGGCCGCGCAGCAAGCCGAGGGCAGCGTCTCGCGGCGTCTGAAGCCGATCAAGGAGCAACTGCTGGAGCTTATTGCGCTGCTCGAAGCCGGCATCGATTTCGCCGAGGACGACGTAAGCGTCGCCTCCACCGGGGAAATTCTGCGCCGCCTCGTTCCCATCGCCGCAGCCGTCGGCGAGCTGGCCGCCAGCTTCGCCTACGGCAAGCTGGTGCATGATGGATTCACGCTGGCCATCGTCGGCCGCCCGAACGTCGGCAAGAGCAGCCTGTTCAACCGGTTGCTCGAGCAGGACCGCGCCATTGTCACCGAGATCGCCGGGACCACGCGCGACGTGATTTCCGAAGCCGCCTCCATCGGAGGCATTCCCGTGCGTTTGCTCGACACGGCTGGCATCCGCGAGAGCGCCGAGCGGATCGAGGCGCTGGGGATCGAGCGCACCTATCAGGCCATGGCCGACGCGGATCTGACGCTGGTTGTGCTGGATGCCGAAGGGGACGATCGTGAGTTGCTGGAGCACGTTCGCCGGCAGGGGAAATACCTGGCGGTCGCCAATAAGTGCGATCTGGACTGGAATGTGCCGGTTCCAGAGGCCATGCATGTGTCGGCGCTCACCGGCGAAGGGATCGAAGCGTTGCGCACGGCAATTCTGGAGGGGATCGCCCCGCAGGGCCGCCTGGAGCAGGAAGGCGGGTTCATCACCAGCGTCCGCCACGAGCATCTGCTGAGCGAGTCCAGCCAGGCTCTGGCGCATGCGCGCACGGCCGCCGAGACGGTCTTACCCCACGAGATGTTGCTCCTCGATCTGTACGCCGCCTTAAGCCCCATCGATGCGATTACCGGGGCGACCACAGCGGACGACATCCTCCACCGGATTTTCTCGACCTTCTGCATCGGGAAATGACGCGCGCCGCCAATTCTGGACGCGGGGTGGGCGTCGCACACCCGGTTTTTGCGACCAATAAATTCCCGGTGCGTCTAATTAACCGGGAGCGCGGGCGGCCATCCGCGGCCGCGCGTGGAACGGACGCTATGACCAAGATTTTCAACAGAATTCTATTAAGGGCCGGGTTGATTTTGGGAGCTCACAGCCTGCTGGCGGCCGGCGGAGACTATCTGGATCAGCATCTGAAGGCCAAGATCGGCAGGAGCAGCCCCGCCACCGAGCGCCGGGAGCAGGCCGCTCAAGCCGGCGCCGCCTTCCGCCAAGAGATTCCGGCTACCGTGGCGCCCAGTTGGGTGGAACAGCACATGAAGGGCAAAGTCGGCCGCTATTCTCCGGCCGAGGAGGCTCGTATTGAAGGGGAAAAGACTAGTTCGGCGTCGCGCCAGGAACCACCGGGGGCTGCGCCCAATTACATCGAGCAGCATCTAAAGGGAAAGCTGGGACGCTCGAACTGAGTAGGCGCTACTGGCTGCGGTGGAGCTTGAATAGCGCTTCGGCGAGCCGATTCACCGCGAACTCTTCCGTGCTCCGGCTGGCTTCGCTCTTGGGCAGAGAGGCCAACTCCAGGTGCACCAATTCATGTACGATGGTGAACTCCATGTCGTTCAACATTTCGTGACAAGGCATGCGGTAATCGGCGGCCGCCAGCACTGCGATCGCGGCCGTCTTCTTGCGCTTGTCCCAATGGATGCCGCCGAGCGTCTTGGGCTTCAGGGCGCTGCGAGGCGTCATCGTCAAGCTGATCTTCCACTCGCCCAACTGCAAGCGTTCCTGCCAGAAAACCAGCCGTTGTTCGGCAAAACGTTCGTAGTCGGCATCGGTGGCAGTGGCGGAGCAGAGCTCGATGGCCGGGCTGGTCGATCCCCCGAACGCCAGTGCGCCGCTAACTAGCGCCAGGACGCCCAATCGCGCAATTGCGGTGCGGAGATTCACAGTCCGAGTATAGGGCAGCCTCCTGAGCTAAGACAAATCGAAAGGTTTGATGCCGGGCATAAAGGATCTTTGTGACCCTTATCTTACTGACATAGGGACAGTTATCTGAATTGACGCAAATGGGGTCGGGCCCTTGCGGCTTTTGGCAATGAACTTGCAGCTGTAGAAGCAGGAATCGAGAGACAGGCTTCGTCAGCCTGCCGTCGAATATGAAAGGAGGCATTTATGAGAGCATTCGTGAAAACTGCTTTGTTAAGCGCCGCGCTCACCCTGGGAGCCTCCAGTGTGATGGCGGCACCGGGAGCCGATGATTGGATCGACCATTACTTCAAGGCGAAGATTGGCCGGCCATCGCCTGCCGAAGATGCACGGCTGAAAGCCGAGCGGGCAACGCTCGCGTTCCGTGAAGAAGCTCCTTCGAAGGTTTCCACTCCGAACTGGATTGAAGTGCACCTGAAAGGGAAGACCGGCCGTAGCACCCGCAGCGAAGAAGCGAGACTGGCTGAGGCTCGTGAAAGCGAGGCTTTTCGTGAAGCAGCTCCAACGGAGGTTGTCGCTCCTAACTGGATCGAGCAACACCTGAAAGGGAAGCTGGGCCGCGAGTAACAGCAGCGGCGAAAGGAGCCGGGTAGCTGCCCGGCTCTTTTTTATGTCAGGACACTACTTCTCGACCGTGGTGCCCGGCGTCCGCGTCCACTCGGACATGGATCCGTCGTACATCTTTACGTCGTAGCCCAGATACTTCAGCTGAAAGTAGGCCATTGAGGCCTGCATGCCCGAATTGCAGTAGGTGACCACCTGTTTGTCTGGGGTCACGCCGGCCGCTTCGTACAGCTTACGGAGCGCGGCTTCCGATTGCAGTGTGGTGTTTTCCCGGCTGACTTGCCCTTCGATCCAGTTTACGTTCAATGCGCCGGGAATGTGGCCCGCTGTGTAATCCGTCTGCGGGCGCGCATCCAGAACGGTGAATCCAGCCGGCTGCTTCACCTGCTCGGTCTTGATGACCAATTCGGGCTTCAGCTTGGGCGTCAGTTTCCCGGCAGTCACCGAAGGGGCTTCCGTCGCAAGCGGCCGGTTTTCGCGCTTCCACCGGTCCAGGCCGCCGTCCAGAAGCGCGGCGTGATCGCCATGGCCCAGGTAGTCAAGCGTGAAGTAGGCGCGCGCCGCCGGAATCATCGAGCCTTCGGTGTAAATCACGATGCGGCTGCTATCGGAAACGCCCAGGCGTTCGAAGAGCGCCTGCAAATCCGAAGCCGCCGGCAATTCGTTCGGGACGCCGTCGCGCGTGACTACCAATTCGGATTGCGCCACGAAGCGGGCTCCGGGAATGTGCCCCGCATCGTACCCCGCGCGGTTTGCCGCCACGTGCAGCAACACGATGCCGGGCTCGTTCACGTGTTCCGCGAGCCAGGCGGTGGAGATCAGCATGTCGGCTTGGACCGCCGCCGAAGCGCTCACCGGAAGAAGCAGGAGGGCTAAGATCGTTATTCTCATATCGTCCATAATGATAAAACATGCTTAAGATGACTGCCACCACCACTCGTACGCGTCCCTTCACGGGCCAGGAGTACATCGAGAGTCTCCGCGACGGCCGCGAGATCTACATCTACGGCGACCGAGTCAAGGACGTCACCGCGCACCCGGCCTTCCGCAACACCGTGCGTATGCTCGCGCGCCTGTATGACGCCCTGCACGGCGAAAAGAAGAACACGCTCTGCATGGAAACCGATACTGGAAGCGGCGGCTTCACGCATCGGTTCTACCGCGCTCCGCGCAACGTCGAAGAGATGGTCGGCTCGCGCGACGCGATCGCCGAATGGGCCCGCATCACCTACGGCTGGATGGGCCGGAGTCCCGATTACAAGGCCGCCTTCCTCGCCACGCTCGGCGCGAACTCCGATTTTTACAAACCTTTCGATGAAAACGCCCGGCGCTGGTACAAAAAGACCCAGGAAGAAGTCACATTCGTAAACCACGCGATCGTGAACCCGCCCGTCGACCGGAACAAGCAGCTCGAAGAGGTTCGCGACGTCTACATGCACGTCGAAAAAGAGACTGACGGTGGCTTGATCGTAAGCGGAGCCAAGGTGGTCGCCACCACCTCCACGCTGACCCACTACAACTTCATCTCCAATAACGGCGCGATGCCGATCAAAACCAAGGATTTCGCCTTCGTCTGCATCGTGGCGAACGATTCGCCCGGCGTGAAGCTGTTTTGCCGGCCTTCCTACGAGCTGACGGCGGCCGCCACCGGCAGTCCTTTTGATTACCCGCTCTCCAGCCGCATGGACGAAAACGATTCCATCATCGTCTTCGACAAGGTTTTCGTGCCTTGGGAGAACGTCTTCGCGTACGGCGATATCGACAAGGTCAACAATTTCTTCCCGCGGTCGGGATTTCTCCCGCGCTTCATGTTCCATGGCTGCGTGCGTCTGGCCGTAAAACTGGACTTCATTGCGGGGCTGCTGCTGAAAGCCGTCGACGCCACGGGCGCCAAGGAGTTTCGCGGCGTGCAGGCGCAGGTGGGCGAAGTGCTGGCGTGGCGCAATTTGTTCTGGGGCCTGACCGAGGCCATGGCGCGCACGACCACGCCGTGGACTCCGGGCTATGTGCTGCCCAACCTCGAATACGGACTCGCCTATCGGGTCGCCGCGAGCACGCTGTATCCGAAGCTGAAGGAGATCATCGAGAACGTGCTGGCCAGTGCGCTGATCTACCTGCCCTCCCACACCAACGATTTCAAGAACCCGGAGATCCGCAAATATCTCGATCAGTACGTGCGCGGCTCCAACGGCTATGACGCCTTGGATCGCGTGAAGCTGATGAAACTGATGTGGGACACCCTGGGCTCCGAGTTCGGCGGCCGCCACGAACTCTATGAACGCAACTACTTCGGCAACCACGAAAGCATCCGCTTCGAAACGCTGCTGGCCGCCGACGCAATGGGCGCCAGCGAACGCTACAAAGGCTTTGCCGAGCAGTGCATGGCCGAATACGGGCTTGACGGCTGGACGGCGCCGGATCTGATCAATCCCGACGACGTCAGCATCGTGATGAAAAAGCCGTGGCCGTGATGGCGCAGCCGGCTCACCGCGGCGGCATCTTGGTGAAGGCGGACTGACTGTCCGCCGCCTCCGGTGCTGCCTGGAGTGTGCTGTTCCGGCGCCCCTTGCATGGCGAGGCTCGCCCGGTTGGTGCCATCCGAAACAAGGAGGCATATAATCGACTCATGCACAGAACCCTGAGCCTCGCTGCCGGAATCGCCCGGGCGCTTTCCGCAGCGGGCGCGGGCGGCATCATATCCAGCCGACCGCTGCCGGCAGGAGTACGGAAGGAGACAATCTCGTGCGCACATGCCTGATGCTTCTGCTCGCCGCGCTGCCCGCCGTGGCGGGCGCCTGCGAGGATCTTGCGAGGCTGGCCCTGCCGGGCGCGGCGATCACCGTGGCCCAAATGGTCCCTGCGGGCTCCTTCACGCCGCCCATGGCTCCCAGCGCGAAAGGCAAAGGCCCCGCCCCGATTCAGAACCTCCCTGCGTTTTGCCGCGTTGCTGCGACGCTGCGCCCCTCCTCCGATTCCGACATCAAGATCGAAGTGTGGTTGCCGGCGTCCGGATGGAACCGGAACTATGAAGCGGTGGGCAACGGAGGCTGGGCGGGCGCAATCAGTTACGCGGCCATGGCCACGGCGCTGCGGCGAAACTATGCGACTTCCTCCACCGACACGGGCCATGTGGGCGACACCGGAAGCTTCGTGCTCGGGCATCCGGAAAAATACATCGATTTCGCCTATCGCTCCGAGCATGAAATGGCCGTCAAAGCCAAAGCGATCATCCAGGCGTTTTACGGAGTGCCGCCGCGATACTCCTACTGGAACGGCTGCTCCACCGGCGGCCGGCAGGGGCTGATGGAAGCGCAGCGGTATCCGGACGATTTTGACGGCATCATCGCCGGAGCTTCGGCCAACCCGCGCGTCGCGCTGGCGGCCTCGGGATTGTGGATTGCCAGCGCCGTGCTGAAGGATCCAGCCAGCTACATTCCTCCAGCCAAGTATCCGGTGATCCATGAGGCCGCGGTGAAAGCCTGCGACCTGATCGACAAGGTGAAAGACGGCCTGATCGAGGATCCCCAGCAGTGCCGCTTCGATCCCACGGTGATCCAATGCAAGGCAGCCGACGGAGCCGATTGCCTGACCACCGCGCAGGTGGAGGCCGCGCGCCGGATCTACGCGGGCCCTGTGAATCCGCGCACAAAGGCGCAGATTTATCCCGGCCTTGCGCCGGGCAGCGAGCTGGGCTGGGGCGTCCGCGCGCAGGGGCCCGAGGCCGCCGATCGCGTGGTCAACACGTTCCGCTACGCGACGTTTCAGGATCCGGCCTGGAACTGGCGCACGTTCGACTTCGATAAAGACCTCGCCAAGGCCCAGCAGGGCGACGCGGCTATCGCGGACGCCAGCAATGCAGATCTGCGGCCGTTCTTCGCGCACAACGGCAAGCTGTTGATGTATCACGGCTGGAACGACCCTCAGGTCGCTCCTGAAGCCAGCATTAAGTATTACAAGAGCGTAGTGGATACCCTCGGCGGCGTTTCCAAGACGATGAACTCTATCCGCTTGTTCATGGTTCCGGGCATGGGGCATTGCGGCGGCGGCGAGGGTCCGAACACGTTCGACGCCTTGACGGCGCTGGAGCAGTGGGTGGAGCAAGGCAAGGCGCCCGATTCCATGCTGGCCTCGCATAGCACCAACGGCGTGGTGGACCGCACGCGGCCGCTGTGCCCCTACCCACAGACGGCCCGATTCAAGGGATCGGGCAGCATCGACGATGCCGCGAACTTCGCCTGCAAAGCGCCCTAAGCCGGCGGCCGTACCTGCTCTGGGAGCTGGCGTTCATGGCGGAGTAAAGGACGCTACCGCGCCAGAAAGCCGCCATCGACGGGCAGCGCGTGCCCGGTGACAAACGACGCTTTCTCCGAGCACAGGAACAGGACCACTCGCGCGACCTCTTCCGGCGTCCCGAAACGGCCCACGGGGTGGACGGCGAGCAGCGCCGCCTGCATCTCCGGCGAGAAAATCTGCTCGGCCATGGCGGTCTTGATCACGGCGGGGCATACGGCGTTCACGCGAATGTTCCTGGTGGCGTATTCGAGCGCCGCCGCCTTGGTGGCGCCGATCACGCCGTGCTTGCTCGCATAATACGCGATGCCCACCTTGCCGCCGATCTGGCCCGCCACCGAGGACATATTGACGATCGCCCCGCCGTCCGTCTGGAGCATCGCCGGAATCTCGTACTTCATGCTCAGAAACACGCCCGTCAGGTTGGTGGTGATCACCCGGTCCCAGTCCTCCAGCGGATAGTCGGGAGTGGGCACAAAGTTGGGTCCAGAGATTCCCGCGTTGTTGAAGGCGAAGTCCAGGCGCCCCCAGCGGCGCATGATTTCGGCGACCAGGCGGTCCACCTCGGGCGCGCGGGTGATGTCGGTGGCGATGAAGATCGCCTCCCCGCCCTGATCGGCGATCATGCGGACCGTTTCCTCGGATTCGGCGGGACGGCGCGCGGCGACCGCGACTCGCGCTCCTTCGGCGGCGAACGCCAGAGCCGCGGCGCGCCCGATCCCCGAGCTGCCTCCGGTGACAAGGGCGACCTTTCCTGCCAATGGTCTGCTCATAACGAATATGCTCTAGTGTAACTAGTGCAACCAGTGCAACCGCCAGGACCGAAAGGCGTTCCCTTGCTGGGGGTTTATCCGGAGTTCCGCCGGAATCCGCCCGAGTACCTGGCGCAAATGGCGCGCGAGTACGGCGACGTGGTGTACCTGCCGCTCGGCCGCCAGCACATTTACTTCGTCAACCATCCGGACATCATCCGCGATGTTCTGGTCACCGAGCAGCACAAATATAAGAAGAGCCGCATGCTGGAGCGGGCGCGAGTCCTGCTGGGCGACGGCCTGCTGACCAGCGAGGGCAGCTTGCACCGCCGTCAGCGCCGGCTGGCGCAGCCGGCTTTTCACCGCGAGCGGCTGGCCGTCTACGGCGCGACGATGGTGGAGCGCGCGCGCGCCGCCTGCGCACGCTGGCACGAGGGACAGGCGCTGGATATCTCACAGGAAATGATGCGACTGACGATGGACATCGTCGCGCGCACCCTGTTCAGCGCGCATGTGGAAGACGAGGCCGGCGATATCGGCCAAGCCATGAGCGACGTTCTGGAGTTGTTCGAGGTCATCCTGCTCCCGTTCGCCGAAGTTCTCGAGAGATTCCCCCTGCCCAGCGTGCGCCGCTTTCATCGCGCGCGCGAGCTCCTGGACGCCACCATCTACCGCCTGATCGCGGAGCGCCGCGCTAGCGGCGAAGACAAGGGAGACCTGCTTTCCATGCTGCTGCTTGCGCGGGATGAGGACGGGGGCGGCGGCATGACCGATACACAAGTCCGCGACGAGGCGCTGACGCTGTTCCTGGCTGGTCACGAGACCACGGCCAACGCCCTCACGTGGGCCTGGTACCTGCTATCCCTGAATCCCGGAGTTGAAGCGTGTTTCCATGCCGAACTGGATCAAGTGGTGGGCGGGCGTCTGCCTTCCGCCGGGGACGCCGGATGCCTGCCATACACGGCAGCGGTCTTCGCCGAAAGTCTGCGGCTCTATCCTCCGGCTTGGGGAATTGGGCGGCGCACGTTGGAGGATGTGGAGCTCGGCGGCTTCCCGGTGGCTAAAGGCGAGATTGTTCTCATGAGTCCCTACGTCACGCACCGCGACCCGCGCTGGTTCCCTGAGCCGGAAGCGTTTCGTCCGGAGCGCTGGCTTGCCGATGATCCTGCCCGACCGAAGTTCGCCTACTTCCCGTTTGGCGGCGGTGCGCGGGTGTGCATCGGGGAAAGGTTCGCCTGGATGGAAGGCGTGCTTCTGCTGGCCGCGATCGGACAACTGTGGCGCCTGCGATTGGCCGGCGGGCCGGTGGAGGCCCGCGCCCTAATCACACTCCGGCCGCGCTACGGGATGCCGATGGTGGCTCACGCCCGCAATTACGAGAAACAAAACGACTTGTTCGGTCAGTGACGCGGTCGGTGACCGGAACTTGACCCACTTGGGGGCCGTGCGTGGCAGGGCACGTGCTAGCTTGCATTTACGGATGCTTCGCTTTTTTGTTTTTCTTACTCTTTGCGCCGGATTGACCCCTTCAGTCCAGGCGCATCATGTGAAAGTTTCGGGAACCGTCGTCGACCCCCAGGGAATGGCGGTGCAGGGCGCGACGGTACAAGCCGCCGATGGGCTCGGCCGCACCAAGGCGGAAACAAAGTGCGATGACGAGGGGAAGTACGTGCTGGAGGTGCCCGCCAGCCAGGTCTACTCCTTTGTCGCGCACGCGCAAGGGTTTGAATCCGTCGCCACCAACCTCCGGCAGGTGGAGGCCGACATCGAAGGTCTGGAACTCGCCTTCGGAAAGCTCGCTTCGGCGAGCGAGGTCCTGACCGTCACGGCGCGCGTCTCCGAACCGGCCGTGGACCAGCGCGATGCGGCGATCTTTAACCGGACCTTGTTCACGCGTGATGACCAGGTGTTCCAGACGCTCGGCGCGGGTCTGAGCCTCGGCCAGCACGCCGGTGGAGGCAAGTCTCTGGAGGTCCGGCGCTTCGGCTTCAATCTGGACCACGGCGGAACGGGCGGCGGCCTGAAGGTTCTGATGGACGGCATCCAGCAAAATTCGATTTCAGGCGGACACGCTCACGGATACCTCGGCGCCTTGAAGGGCCTGAGCCCCGAGCTGGTGGAGGACGTAGCGCTGATCAATGGCCCGTTCAACGCGCAATACGGCGATTTCAGCGGACTCGGTGTCGTGAACATCACCACACGGCAAGAACTGGCGGATCGCGTGATGGCTCGCGTGCAGTTGGGGCAATACAACACGCGGCGGCTCTTTACTTCGTACAGTCCACAGTGGAACAAGTCGCGCGGGTTGATTGCGCTCGAAAACTCCTACACGGACGGACCCTACAAGCGGAAGCTGCAATACCTGCGCAACAACTTGACAGGCGTGTGGTCGCGCAGCCTTTCGCCGGCGGACGTGCTGACGTTCCGCATCTACGGCAACACCAATGATTCCTACGCGGCGGGGCAGCTTCCCGTGGATCAGGTGGAAGCGGGCAAGCTGGACCGTTTTGGCTACATCGATCCGACGGACGGCAACGCGTCGACGGCCGGAACCTTCGCCGCCTACTACACGAAGACTTATAGCGACGGCGCGGTTTTCAAAGTGGACGGCATGGCCAACCGGCTTTTGTTCGATCTGTTCTCAAACTTCACCCTCTTCCTGAACAATCCGGAGACGGGTGACGGATTCCTGCAACATGATTCGCGCTTGCAGGAAGCCGCCAACTTGCAGTATCAAAAGCCGCACAGCATCGGAACGGCGTTTGGCACACTGTTCGCGGGAGTGAATTTCATCGGCAACCAGATTAATTTGAAGCTGGCCGGGCGGAATGGCCGCGTGCCCACCGACTTGCGCACGTGGTCGCAAGCCGACATCTTCAACACCGGTTTTTATGGCCAAGAGAACCTGGTGCTATGGGCCGGGAAATTGCGCGTCGATTCGGGTCTGCGCTACGACACGTTCAACTCCGGAATTCAGAATCGCATCTTCACCAGCCCGCGCACCAGCCGCACGGGCGGAGCATGGCAGCCGAAGATCGGCGTCGCTTACACTCCTTCGACGAGAGTCCCGTTCACGGCCTACCTGAATTACGGCCGCGCGGTGACCAGCACCAACGCGCGGGCGCTGATCCAGGAGCCAACCAGCGCGCTCACCGCGCTGACCAAGTTCAGCATGGTCGGGTGGTCGCTGAACTGGACGAAGTTTTCGCTGGCCGCTGACGCTTTTCTGATCGACCGGACGCTTGAAACAATCTATGCGGCCGACGACGGCACCACGGAGTTCACGACGCCGAGCCGCAGCTCGGGCTGGGAGGCGAAGACCTCGTACCAGATTACGCCCTGGCTTTCCTGGAACGGCAGCGTGACGAAAGTCATGAACGCGTTTTACCGTGGGACACAGCCGCGCATTTACATCGACCGCGCGCCGCACTTCACGGCGTACTCGGCCTTCACCGTGTCGAACTATAAAGGCTGGAGCGGATCGCTGCGCGTGCGCGCCATCAACCGCTACATCCTCAACGGCGAGGGCAACGGCGGCGCGATCGTTCCGGGCCACACGGTGTGGGATTTGAGTTTCGCCCGTTCAATCAACAAGTATCTGGATCTGAACTTCGCCGCCGACAACCTGCTCGACAAGCAGTACTACGAGACCTTCGAGATGTACACGTCGGCGCTGAAGGGGCAGGAGCCCCTCGAGCGCGTGCACGGCACGCCGGGCTACGGCCGTACGATCATGGCCGGTGTGACGATCCATCTGTTCCCGAAGGGGCAGTAGGCGCCGGGCCCGGGGTCGGGCGAGTTCCTGGAGCGTTACTTAGCCCTTGGCGAGTCCGGAGCAAACGCCCGCCGGAGCCGCCCACACATTCGACCCGGCTCGGTTTAATACGTCTTACGCCCCCATTAACTCCGCCCGCTTCTTGGCCACCTGCGCCTCGTATTCGGCTTGCTTGGCGCGCATCCCGGCCACGACTTTCTCCGGAGCCTTGGCCAGAAACGCCTCGTTGCGCAACTGGCGCGCCGAGTTCGCGATCACCTTCTCCAGCTCGGCGATCTCTTTTGCGAGCTTCGCCCGGTCCACCTTGAGCGCAAGCTTCAAAAAGAATGGCGCGTCCACGCCCGGATAGCGTTCCTCGCGCAGTTCCAGCCTCACGCGCGCCAGCCGCGCGATCGCGTCCGCATCCGTGCGCGCCACGTCCAGCGCCCGTCCGGTTGCGTATAGCACACCGTCCACAAACTGCTTCGGATCCACGTTGTTCTCTGCGCGCGCGGCGCGAGCCGAGGTCACGATCCCCTGCAGCGTCGCCATCTCTTCCTCGGCGCCCGCGTCGCGCAACGCCAGATTGAACTGCGGATACTTCGCCAGCGCGATGGACTTGCCCCCGGTTCCCAGCCGCTGCCACAGCTCTTCGGTGATAAACGGCATCAACGGATGCAGCAGGCGCAGCGCCGCCTCGTACACCGTGTAGGCGTAGCTCCAATCGTCGTCAAGCTTCTTCAACTCCAGGTACCAATCGCAGAAGTCGCCCCACCAGAAGTGATACAGAACATCCGCCGTTTGATCGTAGCGGTGCTGCTCGAAGTTACGGTTTGCCTCCGCCGCGGCCTCATTCAAGCGGTGCGCGATCCAGCGGTCGGCCAGCGACACCGGTTTGCCGGAGCCCCCGCGCGGCTTGCTGAACAGCAGGCGCGAGGCGTTCCAGATCTTGTTCGCAAAGGCTTTCTCGGCATCGATGCGCTCTTCGCTCAGCGCGATGTCGCCGCCCGGAGCGGCGCTGACCAGCAGCGCAAAGCGTACGGCGTCAGTACCGTATTTCTCGTTGATCACCAGAGGGTCGATGGTGTTGCCCTTGGTTTTCGACATTTTCTGGCGCTCGGCGTCGCGCACCAGGCCGTGGATGTGCACCTGGCGGAAGGGTACGTCGCCCATGATCTCCAGGCCGAACATGATCATACGCGCGGCCCAGAAGAAAATAATGTCGAAACCCGTCACCAACAGTGACGTGGGATAAAAGGTCTTGAGGTCGTCTGTCTGCTCCGGCCAGCCGAGCGTCGAAAACGGCCACAATCCCGAGGAAAACCACGTGTCGAGGACGTCCGGGTCCTGCTCGATCGCCGCCGATCCGCAATTGCCGCACCAGCCTGGATCCTGGCGCGCGACAGTGGCCCCTCCGCAGGTCGCGCAGTGCCAGGCGGGAATGCGGTGACCCCACCACAACTGCCGGGAGATGCACCAGTCGCGGATGTTTTCCATCCAGTTGAAGTACGTCTTCTCCCAGTTTTCCGGAACAAACCGGATGCGCCCGTCGCGCCCCGCCGCGATGGCCGGCTCGGCCAGGGGTTTCATCCGCATCCACCACTGCTTGGAAACCAGCGGCTCGACGACCGTCTTGCAGCGGTGGCATTTGCCGATCGCCAGCTTGTGCTCTTCGATCGTTTCGAGCAGCCCCAGCTTCTGAAGCTCGGCCACCACAGCCTCGCGCGCCTCGAAACGGTCCATGCCCGCGAACTGCCCGGCAGCGGCGGTCATGCGGCCATCCTCGCCGATCACCTGGACGCTGGCCAGGCCGTGGCGTTTTCCGGCTTCGAAATCGTTGGGATCGTGGGCGGGTGTGATTTTCACGGCGCCCGTGCCGAAGCCCAGCTCGGCCATTGTGTCGAAGATGATCGGGATCTCGCGGCCGACGAACGGCAGGCGCACCTTGATGCCGCCCAATTGCGCAGCGCGTTCGTCCTCGGGGTTGATGGCGACCGCGGTATCACCGAGCATCGTTTCGGGCCGCGTCGTCGCGACCACCAGTTTGAGCGAAGACCCGATCAGCGGATAAACGATGTACCACAGGTTGCCCTGCGTCTCTTCATGTTCAACTTCGAGATCGCTCAGCACAGTGCGGCAGCGCGGGCACCAGTTCACCATGTAGTCGCCGCGGTAAATCAGGCCTTTTTCGTACAGGCGCACGAAGACTTCACGCACGGCGCGCGACAAGCCCGGGTCCATGGTGAAGCGCTCGCGCGACCAGTCGCAGCTCACGCCGGCGCGCTTCATCTGCTCGACGATGCGGCTGCCGTACTGCTCCTTCCATTGCCACACGCGCGCCACGAACTCTTCGCGCGTCAGGTCGCGCTTGCTCTTGCCTTCCTGCTGAAGCTGGCGGTCGACCATCAGCTCGGTCGCGATGCCGGCGTGATCGGTGCCCGGCAGCCACAGCGTGCGCTCGCCCCGCATGCGGTGCCAGCGGATCAGCGCATCGATGATGGCGTGCTCGAACATGTGGCCCATGTGGAGCGAGCCGGTGATGTTCGGGGGCGGAATCACCAGGGAGAAGTAGGGCTCGCCGGGCGCGGGTTCGACCCGAAAGAGTTGCTCATCCACCCAGCGTTTGGCCCATTGCGGCTCGAACCGCTGGGGCTCATAGACCTTCTCGATTTCCATGGGGAACTACGATTTTAGCAGGCGCGGGAAAGCGCGCCCGGCCGTGCGTTCAGAATTCAACAGACGGGGCTTCCCGCGGCGATTCCCTCGACGGCATCGATCAGCTCGTCGGCGTTCACCGGTTTTGAGAGATACCCATCCATGCCGGCCTCGAGACAGCGCTCGCGATCGCCCTTCATGGTGTGCGCGGTCAGAGCCACAATCCGGGTGTGTCGCCCTGCTCCATGTTCGCGCGCCCGGATCGCCGCAGTGGCTTGCAGTCCGTCCATGTCCGGCATCTGGACGTCCATCAGCACCAGGTCGAAGGCATCCTTTTCCAACATCTCCAGCGCTTGGCGTCCAGTACTGGCGACCTTGACCGAATGTCCCCGCCTTTCGAGCAGACGTGTCGTCAGCCGCTGGTTCACCGCGTTGTCCTCGGCGAGCAAAATTCGCAAATGCGCCGCCAGCGGTTGCGCAGCGACCGCCACCCCCAGCTTCCGCAGCTGCCGGCTGGTTTCGGCATGCGCCTCGGCCGCCCGGAACTGAGCCGTGAAGTGAAACGTGCTGCCGCAGCCGAGTTCGCTTTCCACCCAAATCCGGCCGCCCATCAGTTGCGCCAGGCGCGAGCAGATCGCAAGGCCGAGCCCCGTGCCGCCGTACTTGCGTGTGGTCGAACCGTCCGCTTGCCGGAACGCGTCAAAGATCACGCCGCACTTTTCGGCGGGAATGCCGATGCCGGTATCTTGCACCGCGAAATGCAGAAGCAGGGCGTCCCCGGAACTCTCCCGATGCACGCGCACCGCGACCCCTCCCTCATGAGTGAACTTCACTGCATTGCCCACCAGATTCAGCAGCAATTGATTCAAGCGGTCGGGATCGCCCACCAAAGCGTCGGGCACGTCCTCGTCGACGTGCGTGGTGTATTGGAGCCGCTTGGACTGCACCGGGAGGGCGAACATTTTCCGCGTGCGCTCAAGACAGTGAGCCAGGGAGAACTCCACTGGGTTCAGTTCCAGGCGGCCGGCTTCGATCTTCGAGAAATCCAGGATGTCGTTCAGGATCGTCAGCAGCGATTCGGCGGACTGGCGCGCGGTTTTCAAATACTCGCGTTGCTCGGGCTGGAGATGCGTCGCCAGCACCAGGTCCGTCATTCCCAGAACACCGTTCAAGGGGGTGCGGATTTCATGACTCATATTCGCCAGAAACTCGCTCTTCATTTCGCTCGTCTGTTTCGCCTCGGCGAGCAGGCGCTCGATCTCACGTTTCTGCCGCTGTACGACGAGTTTTTCCTGCTCCGCGCGTGCTTTTTCGGACCGCAGCTCACGTGTGCGCTCGGCCACCGCCTGCTCCAGCGCAAAGCGAGTGGCCTGCAGGCGGTAGGTGCGGCGCTGCCAGATGTAGCGCCCGATCAGAAGCAGAAACACCGCCGCGCCCGTGCGGAACCACCACGTCAGCCACCATGGGGTCGCGATTCGGAATTCGAACCGCGCCGGCGAAACACTCCAAACGCCCTGCGCGTTGCGGGCCCTCACCTCCAGCGCGTCCGCGCCAGCGGGCAGATTCGGATAGTTTAACTCGCGCTGTGTTGTCTCTTGCCAGCGCTCCTCCGAACTCAGCCGGTATTGAAACCGGACCTCACGTTCCTGGATGAACGTCAGCGCGGCAAACCTCACCTTAAGACTTCGGCGGTCCCATGGTATCAAACCAGCCTCGTCCGGACTGGTTTCCTGATCCCCAAAGCGAACTTCCGTGAACACCACCGGCGGAGGCACGCCGGGCAGTGCGTTCCGCCGCGGCTGAAAACGGGATAACCCCCGGCTGGCACCAACCCACACCGCTTCGCCGTCCGCGAAAAACGCGTGGCTGTTCGTGTCGTCCCAGATCAAGCCGTCCGCGCGTCCGAAATGCCGCCAACGCGCGTGGTCGAAAACGTCCACGCCGTGATCAGTGCCGGCCCACAGCCAGCCGCGAGCGTCGAATCCCAAGAAGATGGATTTCGCCGACCGCAGCCCGTCTCTGGAAGGTTCGATGTGTTCTGCTTTCAACACCCCACCGGAACCCGACAGCATCAGACGCGTTAGACCCAGGGCGTCGCGGTAACCTACCCACACCGAGCCGTCCGGATCGAAGGCGACCTGCCCGGTCATATTCGCCTTCAGGCCGTCGCGCGTGGTCAAGCGCGTCCACTGACCGCCGGCAAAGCGCGCCAGGCCGTGATCGCCGCACGCCCAAATCGCTCCCGCTGCGTCCTCGGCGGCAAACACGAAGGATTCCTCCTCATCGGAGGCAGGAAGCGCAACCCGCTCGAAGCGCCGCCCCGCGCCTCGAAACAATCCCTGACGCGTCGAAGCCCACACGAAACCTCCGCGGTCCACCATCACATGAAGGACGGCCGCGCCGATCCCTTCGTTTGCGCCGAACCGCTGAACCGCCCCGCTGCGCGGATCGAGATGCAGCAATCCAGCGGTGTCGGCGGCAATCCACAACGATCCGTCCCCGGCGGCCGCAATCCCGCGCATCATTTCGGCTCCGGCGACCGGCTGCCGCTTCCACACCAGGCGGCCTTGCGATTCCTCCGCGTAATTCAACCCGAACTGAGTGCCGACCCAGAGCCGGCCCGAGCGGTCGCGGGCGATGGCCCAAACCGAGGACCGGCTCAGGCCGTCGCGCGCCGTCCATCCCTGCCATTCTTCGTAACCCTGCCAGCGGGCGAGACCGGAACCGAGCAAGCCCAGCCAGATGGATCCCTCGCGATCCTGCATCACGGCCGAGATGTCGTTGGTGTTGAGGCCGTCATCGACGCTGACGATCTCCCAGCCGCGAGCCGTCTGACGGGCCAAACCCTGATCCGTCGGCACCAGCAACCTGCCAGATGCGTCAAACGCTAATGTGGGATAAGTGTTGTGGGATTCGGGCAGGCCGGGTACGCGCTCGAAACGTGCCGCTCCCGCTGTTCGGCGGTAGAGGCTCCGGTCGCTGCGCACCCACAAGTCTCCATCCACATCGTTGCGAATCGTATACCAGCGTTCTCGCGGCAGCCCCTGAAGGGAGCCGGCCTCATGGGCCCTGCCATTCTCGAACGCGCAAAGGCTGTCGCCGCACCCGTACCAGACCACACCTTTTGCATCTACGTGCACGCTGGTGGCCGGCTCCCCGGCGACACTCCCGGCAGAGGGCACCAGAGTGAACCGGTATGCGCCTCCATCCGGTTCTCCCCGCACCAAGCCCCGTTCCGTGGCCAGATAGAGCCGCGCTTTTTCATCGGTGGCGATCCCGTCGCGTCCGAGAATGCTCTCTGCGACTCCCATCGGGACGTATTCAAACCGGCCCTTGGCGCTGCGGGCCAGTCCGTTGCGCGTGCCGACCCACAGAACGCCGTCGATGGCCTCCGCTAGCGAGTCGATGC
>CAZTKA010000033.1:0-28408 GCA_964614015.1 uncultured Bordetella sp.
ACATGCTGTCCAAGGGAGAGGGCTGAGTGTTGGCGGCCGCGAAGAGTGTCCCACGGAGCGCCCTCCACAGCGCGAACGACGCCGAATCCTTGGCCTGTTTCCGAAGCTCCTGCCGCCGTGCGTCGGACGGCGCGATCATAAGCGCGCGGTTCGCCTGTATCACTCCCTGGCCGAAGTATTTCCTGCTCTCCGGCCTGGTGTGATTGGCGGAGCGGAACAGGGCATGGCGGATCATCTCCACTTTTTCCCAGCCAGCCCAGGCTGCCACGTCCTTCTTGTGCTGCTGGAGCCACAGCGCTGCGGCGGCCGCGACCTGCGGAGTGGCGGACGAAGTTCCCTCGCCATCCCAATCCACAATGTCCCTGGAACCAATCTCAGCCCACGGGATGTTCGGAGTGAAGGCTGCGATCGCAGTGTCCATTTTGCTGTCCGGACCGTAGTTTCCCGACATCTTTCCGAACCCCAGCACGTACGGCTTCAAGTCGGCCATGATGCCGCAGGCCGCAAGAACGCGCCTGAACCGGGCCGGGAAAACAATGCTCTTGGGCCGGCCGTAGTTGTTGCCCGCGGCCGTGACAACGAAGATTCCGGCCTCGTAGGCCTGGTTGACGACATCGGCCCACGCGTCCGAGGCCACGCCGCCCATGCTCATGGATACGACATCCACCGACGTCTCGGGGTTTGCTTGCAGACCGAGGATGTAGTCCATCGCTTGCGCGAAGGCGCTGGTCCGCAGCAGCACAACCGACGGCGCGACACGGATCGGGACAATATGCGCGCCGGGAGCTCCTCCCAGCACCAGTCCGTTCGGCGTCGGCGCTTTCATCCCGTCGAGCGCTTTGCCCGCGAGTATCGCGATGGTGGCCGTGCCGTGGCCCGGGTTCCTGAGAAACCCGCCCTGGTCGGGATCAGAAGCGTCCTTCCGGCCGTCGTCGACGAAGTTTTTCTCCAAGTGACGATCGAGGTGCTCCGGCATTGCATTATGCGAGTAGTCGAAGCCGACATCGAGGATCGCGACGCGAACCGGCTCCGGATCTTGTATCGCGCTGCGCGCCAGTTCTAGCTGCGAGTATTCCTTTTGCAGGTGCCATGCAAAACCGGGACCTTGCGGAAAATCCGGCGATTGGACGTTCACCCTTCCGCGGTCTGCTTCCGGTCCTCCCGCAAAAAGACCACGCTGCCGGGCGCCTGTGGGCGTCGGCCAGAGCGTCTCGCAATCCGGTTCCACGGCGAAATCCGGCTGTATGTCGGCTTGCCGCTCGCGCAGTTCATAGGCCGCGTCCCAAAGCTCCTGCACAGTTGCTTGGCCGGAGGTTTCCAGCGCGTGCCACTGCTGCCCCGCGGCCGGGGCCCGGAACAACGGTGGGGTGAGGTTAAATTGATTGCCTGCGGCGCTCAGACTCTTCGCCAGGGGCGCGGCCGCCGAACGTCTAATGAGGAGTCGAGCAGCCTGGGTTTCCACGGGATCCTCCGTAACGGGTCACGAAGGAGATTTTATACAATCGCGTGGTCAGAGCGCTTCCGCTAACGGTGCTTTTGCATGAGCACCACGAGTTCCCGGTAGTTTCCCTGCATCTCCCAAGTGCCGGTGTAGCCGACCGGCAGCACCAGCGAGTCGCCCGGCCGAAACTCGTGCACTGTACCGTTGGGTTCAGTGAGAATCAGCTTGCCGCTCAGCACGTAGACGAATTCATCGACATCGGTCGGCCGCGTGCGGTGATTCGTTTTGGCCGGCGTCGACTCGAAGATCGATACCCGCAGCTCCTTGCCTTCGAATAGCGTCGCCACACGCATATTCAACTCGCCGGCGACCAGAATGTCCTTGTAGGCATCGGGTGGAACCGCGCTCAGGCCGAGACCTGCGATCTTGTCACGGTCGAGCCGCACCGGCGCGACGCTGTCATCGGCGAGGGCCGTTGTGCCGCCCGTGATGGCCAGGTAAAGCGCCAGCGCGCCGCACAGGGCGCAAGCGGATAACTTGTTCATTGGGATTCCTCCATAACATGGAAGCCTCTTGAGATGGAAGCCTCTTCGCGAAGGTATCACGAACCGCGATGTCCCGTGCGCGCGGCCACAATCCATGCCGCACTGTGGTATTCTTTCTCCGAAATCCTGAGCAGGAGGCAAATTCGGTGAATCATCGGGTCCTCATTATCCTGGGAGCGGCGGCCACGGCCCTGTGCCTGGCAATAGCGCCCCTGGCCGCGCACCATTCCGTGTCCGCTGTCTTTGACATGCAGAAGAAGATCCGGTTGAACGGGGAGCTCGTGGAAGTTGAGTGGGTGAACCCGCACATTCAGCTTTACATGAAAAACAAGACCGCCGGCGGAGCGATGGAAACCTGGAAAGTGGAAGGCGGACCGCCCTCCTGGTACCGGCGTGTCGGCGTGAACAAGAGCACGTTCTCCAAGCGGATCGGTGAGACGATTACGATAGAGGGGTTGCCAGCCAAGGACGGGTCGACTTACGGATTCTTACAAAAGGTGACCTTCGCCAACGGCGACACGCTGGAATCAGCGTCGGCGGCGGAAGTCAGCAAAGGCAAGTAACGGGAGGCCACGATGAAGATTCGTTTCGCAGTGACAATTGCCGCCGCGGCTTTGACGAGCTTGGCGGTGTTGGGCCAACAGAAATCGGCGCATCCGGATCTGAGCGGAGTCTGGGCTTACTCCGTGGATCAGCCGCCCAACGGCGTAAAGCAGGTGATCAACGGCAAGACGATCATCAGCCTGCCGGACCTGAGCGGCCGCCGCCCGGCGCGCGAGGACGTGAAAGGCGCGCTTCCCTTTCAAGATGCGCCCGAGTACAAGCCCGAGTTCGCTGGCAAAGTGAAGGAACTGGATGACAAGCAGAGCCGCGTGGACGGTGTGTTTTACTGCGGGCGTCCCGGTGTTCCTCGTCTGGGCCCGCCCCGAAAGATCGTGCAGCTTCCGAATGAGGTCATCTTCTTATACGAGGACATGTCGGGCGACACTTTCCGCATTGCGCCCATCAACGGCAAGCACAATCCGGACCTTGACCCCTCCTACAATGGCGACGCGGTGGCCCGGTGGGAGGGTGAGAAGCTGGTGGTGGAATCCGTGAACTTCGTGGAGGACACGTGGTTCGGCGAGTTCGGCTACTTCCATAGCGACCAGATGAAGGTGACTGAATACTTGTGGCTGCAAGGCGATCAAATGGCCTACCAGGTGAAGGTGGAGGATCCGAAGGTGCTGGCGCAGCCCTGGGTGATGGCTCCCCGGCTGATCAAGCGCAGCGATTCGCCGCTACAGGAGTCGCCCGTCTGCGTGGAGTCCGACGGTCCGCTGCTGAAGAACAACGACCATCACGGACAGCGGTAGGCTTGCGCCGCCGGCCGGATCGCGAACGTCGCCGGCTGCTCTGGCGCGTCGCGATCTTCGAGTGCAATTTTCCGCGCCAGGGCGTGAACCGTCTCATGGGCCGCGCAGGAGAATCAATACGTGGCGCGCCGGCGTTTCTGTCCCGCCAAGCCGGAAAAGACGCTATAGTCAAAGACACCAGTCCGACTTTTTGGCCGCGGCCAGCGTCTTGATGAACGGAGCCATTTTTAGGTGATCTTCCGGGAAGTTGAAGATCGCGACCTGATCGCCAAAGCGCGGAAGGGCGACCTGGAGGCTTATAACCTCCTGGTTTCCCGATGGGAGAAGCGTGTCTTCAATTATCTTCTGCGCCTGGTGAGGCGCCGGGAAGACGCGCTCGACGTGAGCCAGGAAGTATTCTTGAAAGCCTACCAGAACCTGCCGAAACTGGAGGACCCGCAGCGGTTCGGCGGCTGGATTTTCCGGATTGCGCACAACGAGGCGTTCAGCCTCCTGCGCAAAAACCGTCCAGAAGCCGAGCTGGCCGAAGAGCCGCGGGCGGCTTCGGCGGGAGGTCCGAGCCTGCTGCCCATCGAGCTTTCGCTTGCCGTGGAAACCGCGTTGCGCCGCTTGACCGCGGACCAACGCGAAGCCGTCTTGCTCAAGGTGTATCAGGGCTTCAAGTTCGACGAGATGGCGGAGATCCTGGGCTGCCCCGTTTCCACCGTTAAGTCGCGCTTGTACACAGCCCTGGATGCATTGAAGACCACCCTGGCTCCGCACGTTCTCCGAGGTGAATCATGAGCTGCTCCGATCCAAATCACGATTTGCATGCGTACGCGCTAGGCGAGCTTACGGCGCCGCAGCGCCGCCAAATTGAGGCGCACCTGTCGGCCTGTGCGGGCTGCCGCGAGGAACTCGCCACGCTGCGGCTGACACTGGAGGTTCTGCCGGCGCTGCGCGAGGAAGAAATACCCCGCCGGATCGCCTTTGTTTCCGACAAAGTCTTCGAGCCGCGCTGGTGGCAGACGCTGTGGAACCCGACGTTCGCCTCGGCGTGCGTGCTGGCCGCGGCCATTCTCGTCCACGCCTTTGCACGCCCCGCCGAGGTGAGCCAGGCGCAGATCGACGCGGCGGTGATGCAGGCTGTCGCCCAGGTCGAGGATCGGCTGGCCTACCTCGATCAGCGCGACCGGCAACTGACGCAGGCATTCATGACGGCGACGGGGTTGGTGCGCCAATGAAAACGGTTTTGATCGCCGTACTCCTTGTACTGCTTGCGTCCGCTTCGGCCGTCATTTCCGGGGCGGACGCACCTGTTTTGAATCGTGCGCAGCTTGCGACCCTCGAACAAACCGCCAACCAGCGGCTCCTGCGCTTGTGGAGTGACAATTCCCTGAGTCTGGTGGGCGAATCGCGCGCCATTTACCTTCCTGGTTTCGGCTTGGTGTTGAGCGCTGAAATCAACCTCGTGACGCCGGCCGGTTCCTTGTTCGCAGACGCCCCTAGCGAAAAGGATAAGGCGGATTTGCGCAAGAGGAAAGCGGAGCGTCTGCCGGTTCTTCACTCCGCGATGCGAGACGTGATGGTTAATCTCGCGGCCTCCTTGCCCCAGCTTGCCGCTAACGAGCAGATCGCCTTTTCCGTGATCCTTCCGCGCTTCAACTGGGAGTCTGGAATCCCCAAACAGATCACGCTTCAGGCCTCCAAGCAGGATCTGCTGGGCCCGCAGCGCGACAAGGCCGTCAAAGTCCTGGAAGTGAATTGAAAGCGGCCGTGAAGCGAACATGCGCCTGGGCGAGATCCTCATAGCACGGCGCCAGATTTCCGGCGACGATCTGGCGCGCGCACTCGAGTTGCAGCAGGACCGTCCCGGCGAAAAAATCGGCAAGATTCTCGTGGATCTGGGCTTCGTCGCGGCGCGGGACGTGATCTCGGCCCTGTCCGAACAGTTGCGCGTGCCGGTGCTGGCCGTGGAAGGCCCGCCTCCGGCTTCGCCCGAAATCGAGACGCTCTCCCCAAAGTTTCTGCGCCAGTTCCGCTGTTTGCCGGTCGCGCTGCATGACCACACGGTCACCCTGGCGATGGCCGATCCGCTCGATTTCGAGACGCGTTCGACGGTTTCAGCATGCACCGGCCTGACCGTCCTGCCGGGGATCGCGCCGGAGCAGGAGATTCTGGACGCGATCGACCGTTACTACGGCCAGGCAGCCCAGAAGGAAGCCGGCGCGGCAGTGCCGCAGACCGATTCCGAAGACCTGGAGCAGCTGCGCGACATGGCGAGCGAAGCTCCGGTGATCCGGCTGGTGAACGCGATGATCGCCCAGGCCGTCGAACAGCGCGCCAGCGACATTCACATCGAGCCATTCGAGAAAGAGTTTCGCGTGCGCTACCGGATCGACGGCGTGCTGGTGAATCAGGATCCGCCGCCGCGCGAGCTGAAGGCGGCGATCATCTCGCGCGTGAAGCTGATGGCGAAGCTGAACATCGCCGAGCGCCGCCTGCCGCAGGACGGCCGCATCAAGATCAAGACGCTTGGCCGGGAGGTGGACCTGCGCGTGTCCACGCTTCCAACGCTGTACGGCGAAAGCGTCGTGATGCGCCTGCTCGACCGTTCGGCGGGGGATTTCTACGATCTCGAGCGCCTGGGCTTCGACCAGCGCATGCTCGAACGCATGACGTATTACACGTCGTTGCCGCATGGCATCTTTCTGGTGACCGGACCGACGGGAAGCGGCAAATCGACGACGCTTTACTCGGCGCTGAAACGCATCAACCAGAGCGACAAGAAAATCATCACCATCGAAGACCCCGTCGAATACCAGATGGATGGCATCAACCAGATCCATGTGAATGCGCAGATCGGGCTGACGTTTTCGGCGGGACTGCGCCACATCGTGCGCCAGGACCCGGACGTGATCATGGTGGGCGAAATCCGCGACCGCGACACGGCCGACGTGGCGATCCGCGCCGCGCTCACGGGCCATTTCGTCTATTCCACGCTGCACACCAATGACGCGCCCAGCGCGATCACGCGGCTGACCGACATGGGTGTCGAGAATTACCTGATCACCAGTTCGCTGGTGGCGGTGCTGGCGCAGCGTCTCGTCCGGGTGATCTGCAAGGATTGCCGGCAACCCGCCGGAGCGGCGGCCGCGCCCACCGGCGAAACGGTTCCGGCGTTCCGCGGCGCCGGCTGCGAACGATGTTTTGGAACCGGCTACCGGGGGCGCGTCGGCATCTTCGAATTGATGGAGATGAATGAAGAACTCCGCTCCGCCATCATGCGGAATGAGGACGCCAGTATGCTGACCGTCATCGCGCGCCGCAATGGCATGCGCAATTTGCGCGAAGATGGCTGGATGAAGGTGGCGCAGGGCGTAACGACGCCCGGGGAAGTAATCCGGGTGACGCAGGAATTCTGACGATGGCGACAACCTTCTTCTTCCGCGCAGTGGCCGCCGACGGTAAGCCCCGCACCGGAACTGTCACCGCGGAAACCGACAAGCTGGTGGCGCAGGAACTGCGCCGGCAGGGCCTGATCCCGGTCTATATCGGACTCGAAAGAGCCCCGCAGGGGTTCGCGTTGCGCCTGCCCGTTTTCCACCGCGGCAAGCGCCGCGACGTGTTGTTCTTCACGCAGGAGATTTCGACCCTGCTGAACGCCGGCGTCCCGCTCGACCGCGCGCTCGCCATCACGGCGGATCTGACGGCGCACGGCGAATTTCGCTCCCTGGTGCTCGACGTGACGCGCCTGCTCAAAGGCGGTAAATCGCTGGCTGACAGCCTGGCCGCGCATCCGTCCCATTTCTCCGAACTCTACGTGAACATGGTACGGGCCGGGGAAGCCTCGGGCGCGCTGGCGCCGATCTTCGAGCGCCTCACCGAGTTCGAGCGCACGCGCGATGAACTGCGCGGCTACATCACCAGTTCGCTGATCTATCCGGCGTTGCTGAGCGTAGTCGGGCTCGCCTCGATTCTGGTTTTGCTGAATTTCGTCGTGCCGCGCTTTGCGCAGATCTTTTCCGATCCCCGCATGAAGATTCCCACCCCCACCCTGCTGCTGTTGCAGGCCAGCGAGATCGTGCAGAAGTACGGATTGCCGGCGGCCATTGCCATGATCGCCGCTATCGCGGCCCTGCGCGCTTTTATCAGCACGGCGCGCGGACGCTTCTGGTGGGACGGCTTCCGTTTGCGGATCCCCCTTCTGGGCGATGCGCTGCGCAAGGCCGAAACCGCCCGCTTCGCGCGCGCCATGGGTACGCTGGTCGAATCAAGCGTGCCGCTGGTGCAGTCCATCGGCATCTCGCGCGGGATTCTGAACAACCGCCGCATGGCCTCGAAGCTCGAGGCGGTGGCGCAGGGAGTCAAGCGCGGCGAAGGCATCGCCGCGCCGCTGGCGCGCGCCGGCGAATTTCCACCGCTCGCCGGACATTTGCTCACGGTCGGCGAGGAGACCGGCAGGCTGGACGCCATGTTCCATCGCATGGCGGATATTTACGAAGGAGAAACACGCACGGCGATCCGGAGGTTCACCACGTTATTCGAGCCCCTCATCATTCTGGTGATGGGTTTGATGGTGGGCAGCCTGATCCTGAGCCTGATGCTGGCGATCACCAGCATCAACGATGTCGCCCTATGATACATACAAATCGCAAGAGCAACCGGAAGGGCATCACGCTGATCGAAATGCTGGTGGTGGTCACCATCATCGCGATGTTCGTCGGCCTGGTGGGTGTGAACGTTTTCAAGAAAGCCGATGAGGCCAAGCGCGTGGACGCGCGCGCGCAGATCGCCAACTTCACCAACGCGCTGGGGCTGTACAAGCTGGAAACCGGCGCCTATCCGCCAACCAACGTCGGACTGCAAGCGCTGCGCGTGCGTCCGGAGAACATGCCTAACTGGAACGGGCCGTATCTTGCCAAGGACGTGCCGCTCGATCCTTGGGGCCGGCCGTACCTGTATAAGTATCCGGGCGAGCACGGCGACGAGCCGGACATCATTTCCTACGGGGCCGACGGCGAGCCCGGCGGAGAAGGGAACAATGCCGATATTGTCAGTTGGAGCAACCAGTAGTTTCCGCCGCGGCGTCACGCTCGTCGAACTTCTGATTGCCGTCAGCATCATCGGTCTGCTCGCCGGCCTGACCTATCCTTCCGTCAACGCGGGTGTGGACTCGCTGCGCCTGCGTTCCGCCTCCGATCAGGTGCTCGGGTTCTTTTCGACGGCGCTCGACCGCGCCAGCCGCCGCCAGCAGGTTGTGGAGGTGCAAGTGCTGCTGGAGGAAAACGCGCTGCTTGCGCGCACGGCCGACCAGAGCTTTTTCAAGCGCCTGGATATCCCTGACCCGGCGCGCATCGTAAACGTTGCGCCGCCGCTGGCAGGTTCCATCGTTCCGAACCAGGCGCGGCGCTTCCTGCTGTATCCGGGCGGTGCCGTTCCGGCCATCGGCGTGGAGCTCGAGACGGCGCAGGGACGCCGCCGTGTGATCCGGCTGGATCCGCTGACGGCAACGGCGCGCGCCGAGCCGGGGACGCAATGATACGCCGCGGTTTCACACTGCTCGAAGTCCTGGTCGCTACGGCGATTATGGGCGTTGCTGTCGCCGGGATCATGAGCGGCCTGGCGCAATCCACGCGCAACGCCGCCCGCCTGATCCAATACCACCGCGCCGCCCTGCTCGCGCAGCAAAAGATGGATGAGCTGCTGGCTGACGATTCACTCTCGCGTAAAGCGCCCATCGAAGGCTTGTTTGCGCCCGCGCAAACCGGCGTCCAGGCCGGCTGGCGCGCGCGCGTTTCACCCTTCGAGACGCTTTCCGGACAATTCGGATTCGGTGGCTGGGTGGTGGACCGGATCGAATTGGAGATTTGGTGGATGGACGGCGCTGTGCGGCGCAGCTTTTCGCTCGAAGGCTACCGCCGCGGGATTCTGCGTCCGGAGGATCTGCAGTGAGCCGGGCCACGCCCAGGGCGGGCTTCACCCTGATCGAGCTGATGATCGCCATCACGCTCGTCTCGGCGATCCTCGCGGGCATGTTGGTCTCGCTGCGCGGCGGCTTGCTGGCGCTTGAGCGCACGGATGCCCGTATCCTTGAGAGCCGCGCCGCGCTGGGGCTCGATCAGATGATCCGGCGGCAGCTCGGCGGCGTCTTCCCCGCCGTGGGCGATTGCGCGCTCAGTGAAGGTCTCGTTTCGCGCGTGCCGGTCTTCCGCGGAAACGCGCAGGCGATGCTGCTGGTCACCAGCTATTCCATGGCGGAAGGCGCCCGCGGATACCCGCGGCTGGCGGAATACCGCGTGATCGCCAACAACGACGGAACTGTTCGCCTGGCGATGGAGGAGTTGTTGTTCCCATCGCCGGAGACTGCGCTGCCTTATTGCTCTTCGAATTCGATTCGTCCGGTCACATCCCCAGGGCAAGTCATGGTGGTGGCGCCGCGCCTGGCCGCGGCGCGCTTTTCTTATCGTGAAGTGGATCCCTATACCCGCCTTGGCGGCAAGTGGGTGCCGGAATGGATCGCGCCCAACCTGCCCTACGGCATCCGTATCGACATGCAGGCTACCGCCGAGGACGGCGGCGGCTTCAGCAATATCACCGTCCCTCTGCACGTGTCGCGTGAGTACCGGGAGTCGTATGCGGACCGGCGCTAGCCTCACACCCCGAATTTCTCGCAAGGGCGGAGCTTTACTGGCTGTGCTCTGGATGGCCGCGGCCCTCGCCGCGATCGGCCTTTCCGTCGCCACCGCCATCCGCACGGAAACCGAGCACGTGTCGGCAGCCTCCGACGGCTTGCGCGCGCACTACCTCGCCACCGGCTCGGTGGAACGCGCCATTCAGTGGATGACGTGGGGCGCGACGCCACGCGGTCCGGAAGGCCCCTATTGGGATCCAGCCATGTCCCGCTTCTACATGACCTATCCGAGCGGCGACGCCATTGTCGAACTGATCCCGGAGTCCTCCAAGCTCAACATCAACGAAGCCTCCGCCGAAGATCTGACGCGCGTCATCGCCGTCGTCACCGGCGACCCCAATCTTGCTCCGGAGATCGCCGCCGCCATCCTCGACTGGCGCTCCGGTTTGAGAGCCGCCGGCGGAAGTCCATTCGATTCCTATTATTTCGGGCTAAACGCGCCGGGTGGTCCGACTTTTCGCCCGCGCCATGCGTCCTTTGAGGAAATCGAGGAATTATTGTTTGTGCGCGGCGTGACTCCGGACCTCTTCTATGGAAACTACGTTTCCGATGCCCAGGGCCGCCTCTTCCCGCGCGGTGGCCTGCGCGACTGTCTCTCGGTATTCGGATCGCAGGGCCCTTTTGATGCGAACACCGCCAGTCCAGCCCTGCTCGAAGCCATCGGGTTGAGCGCGGGGCAAGTGGACGCGCTCATGCGCCAGCGCGCCGCGCGCCCCTTGCTCCCCGGCGAGCTTGAGGCGATGGGCATCGCGAATCCGCGCGTCGCCATCAGGCCCGGACAATTCATGTGGACCCTTCGGGCGACAGCCCGCTTACGCCGTCCCGACGGATCTCCTTCCGACGTCGTGCGCTCCGCCTCGGCGTTGGTGAAGCGCTGGGAGGCCCGGGACAGCCGCTACGCCGCCGCGCCCGTCCACGTGCTGCGATTTTATGAAGACGCCTGGTCGGAGTTCGCCGTGCGGCCGTCGCTCACGCCCGGAACCATGGCCGGAGTGCTGCAATGACCGTCCCGCGCCGGCTAAAACGTTGGGTCGCCTTTGGCAGCGGAGCCGGGATTTCCATCGAAGGGCCTCGCGGCAGCGAATCCCTGCGTGTGTGCGCCGTGCGCGTTCGTCCCGCCGGCGCGCGCATTGTAAGCAGCTTCACCGTGGAGGATTTTCAGCGCCGGCCTGCGGCGGAGTGGGGCGCAGCATACACTGCCGCATTCGGGAAGCTGGGACTGCGAGATGTTTCCGCAATGGTGATCCTGCCGCGCCACGAAGTGATCCTCCGCCAGCTTTCGCTGCCCGGTGTGCTGGAGCGGGACCTCGCCGCAGCCGTGCAATTCCAGATGGACGGCCTGCATCCGTACGAAGAAGACCAGGTCGCGGTTTCCTGGGCCAGGCTCGGCGATCCCTCCACCGTGCTGGTCGCCATCGCGCGGCGTGAAGCCGTGGACCGGTACGCGACGCTGTTCGCGGAAGCCGGAATCAAGCTGGCCGGATTCACCTGTTCGGCTGCCGCGATTTATTCTGCCCTGCGGCTGTTCGGAAGGGAACCCGCGGCGGGTATTCTGGCCGCGGAAGCAGCGCCGCAGGGCGGCGCGGAGGTGTATGGAGAAAGTCCGGCGCGGCCGCTTTTCTCGGCGGCCTTCGACGTCGAGCCCGAGCGCGCTGCGCCGCTTGCGGCAGCGGAGCTGCGCTTGGAGGCCGTGTCGGATATGGTCAGCCTGCCGCAATTGCTCGGCGCCGACCCCGCCTTGCCTTACGCCGCCGCCCTTGCCTCCGCTTGCCCGCGTTTGTCGTTGCCGTTGAACCTGCTGCCGGAAGAGCAGCGCCGTAGCAGCTCGCCGCTGCGCTGGGCGCCTTCGGCGGTGCTCGGCGCGCTTCTGGTGCTGCTGCTGCTGAGCATGGCCTTGTTTCCGCGCTATGAAAACGGACGCTACCTGCGGACGTTGAGTGCGGAGATCGCCAAGCTGCAGCCGCAAGCGGCGCGCGGAGCGGAAATCGACAGGCAAGTCGAACTCATGCGCGCCCGCATCGCGCTGCTCGACAATCTCCGCCGCCGTTCCAAGCAGGACATGGACGTGCTCGCCGAAATGACGAACTTGCTCACCCCCCCCGCGTGGCTGAGCGGACTGGACCTGAATCGGGATCAGGTGATGGTGTCCGGACAGGCCGAGCAGGCCGCGCCTCTGCTCAAGCTGATCGATGAGTCTCCGCTGTTTGAGAGTTCCGAATTCGCGGCCGCGCCCGCGCCCGCCAAGGGCGGCGAGACGTTCCGCGTGCGCACACGGCGTTCGGAGGCGGCGAAATGACGCTCCAGCCTCGCGACCGCAGGGCACTGCGGATGCTCGGCGTTGCGCTTGCCGCCGCAGCCGCGTATTATTTCTGGCCCGCCGGAGCCGGTTCCGCGTTGGTCGTGAGTGCGGACGCCTCCTCGGTCGAAACAGCCGAGCTCCGGCTGGCCCGTCTTCGCCAGATCGCGGCCACGGTTCCCGCCAAAGAAGACCTCCTGAAGAAGGTTTCCGCGGATCTTGCCTCCCGCGAGGCGGGATTATTGCGCGCCGATACGGGAGCGCAAGCGCAGGCACAGTTGATCCAGATGCTGCGCCGCCTGGCTGCCGAGGAGGCGATCCAGATCCGCTCCACCGAACTTGCCGCGCTCGCGCCGCTGGGCGACGACTATGGAACGGCGAACGTCACCATCCAGCTCGAATGCCCCATCGCGCAACTGGTGAATTTTCTCGCCGCAATTGGGGCGCAACCGGAGCTGATCGCCACGCAAGACCTACAGATTGCTCCGGGCAATGCGAAAGAAAAAACCGTGCGCGTCCGGCTGACGGTCAGCGGAGTGATCCCCCGCCAGTTGCTTCCGGATAGCGCCAAGGGCAAGGGCAAAGGCCCCGGAAAGGCCGGAGGTGTGCGATGAACCGACGGATCCTGCTGCTGAATCTGATTCTGCTGGCGCTGCTGGTATGGAGCGGCACGGAGTTGCGCCGCCGCTGGATCGAGGCTCGCCGCCATGAGGCCGAGGTTCTGGCCAAGGCGCCGGCGCCTCTGCCGGTGGTTCCGCCTCCCTCGCCGGCGCCCGTTGCTCCCGTAACTGCGGCCGATTACATCAACGTCGCGCAGCGGACACTGTTCTCCGAGGACCGCAATCCGAATGTGGTTATCGAAGTCGAGCCGCCCAAGCCCGAGCCGCCGGTGCCGCCTATGCCGGTTTATCACGGGCAGATGTCGCTGGGCACGCCGGTAATCCTCTTGAGCGCCGAAGGCTCGCCGCAAAAAGGATACGCCGCCGGTGACGATATCGGTGAGTTCAAGATTCTGGCCTTCGACCGCGAGCGCATCACCTTCGGCTGGAACGGCAAGGAGCTGGAGCGCGAGCTAGCGTCGCTCATTCCCAAAGAGCCGGCGCCTGCCCGCAACACGTCCAACGTGAACGCGGCGCCCGCGGCGAATCAGAAGGGAGCCGCAGTCCCACGCGCCTCCGCCACCAGCCGCCCGGCTCCGACCGCCGCCTCGAACGCCAACAAGGCCCCCAGCCCGGCTTCCGCGCGCGGCAAGGCGAATCCCGCCTTCGGGCAATCGCTGGGAACGAACTACGCCTGCCTCCCCTCCGATACGAGCCCGGCCGGAACGGTGCTGGATGGCTACAAGAAAGTCGTAATTCAGTCCCTGATGGGGGAATGTTACTGGGAGCCTGTCAAGTGATGAAACGAATCTTTTTGCCTCTGTTCCTGATGTTGGCGCTGGTCCCGGCTATGTTGCCGCAGCAACCCGCCGCTCCGGTGCCTGTGGGCAACTTGTTTTTGCAAAATGCCTCTCTGCGCGAAGTGGTGGATCAACTCGCGCGGCAACTGCAGCTCAACATCCAAATGGATGACCGTCTGGACGGCACGGTTACGCTCAACACCTACGGCCAGCCCGGCCAGATCGACGCGCGGAACCTGCTGGAACTCATCCTGCGCATCAACGGATTCGGCCTGTTGCAGGAGGGCGCCATCACGCGCATCGTTCCCTTGAACGAGATGGTGCGCCTGCCCATTCTGCGCGCCGAGGCTGGCCAGATTGTCGAGGACGACCAGACCATGCTGAACCTGGTTTTCCTCAAATACGTCACCGTGGATGAAGTCAGCAAGATCCTGGCTGAATTCACCGACGAGCGCACCATCATCCGCTCCTATCCGCCGGCGAACCTCCTGTTCATTCTGGATAGCCGCCGCAGCATGCGCCGCCTGATGGATTTGATTGCGCTGTTCGACAGCGATACCTTCGCTCAGCAGCGTGTGCGCTTGTTCGAGATCCAGAATTCGCTGCCGTCGGAACTGGTGAAGCAACTGGAGACCGTTCTGCGTTCCATCTCGCTCGACAACCAGACTTCCACGGTCCGGTTCCTCCCGGTGGATCACATCAACACGCTGATTGCGGTCGCGCCCAACCCGGGCGTGTTTGAAACCATCGAAACCTGGATCCGCAAGCTGGATATCCCCATCACCGAAACCAGCCGCATCATTGACACTTACGTCTATCGCGTGCGCTACGGCCGCGCCGACTGTCTGGCCATCGCACTCAACCAGCTCTATTTGCCGCTGTATTTCGGCGGAGGATACGGATACGGCGGCTACGGGGGAGCCTTTGCAGGTTTCAATCCGTACGGCGGATACGGCGGCGGCTACAGTCCATACGGCGGATTCGGCGTTGGTGGAGCGGCGCCCGCCTCCGGGTTCCCAGTCGGCGGGTTGGGTTCGCAGTACGCCAATCCAAACAGCTTCGGCAGCGGCTTCGGGGGCTCCGGCGCTTGCGGACCGTACGCCATGGGCGGCATGGGAGGCATGGGTGGCGGTTATGGCTACGGCCTGCCGGCCTTCGGCGGCTACGCGGCTCAGGTTCCGGTTGGAGCGCCCAGCACATTGATGGGGGGAGGTGGAACAGTTGCCGCCGCGCCCCAGGCCCCCGGCGCGGCCGCTGCCCCGGGTGCTCCTGGCGGCGCGGTCACCACCACCGCGGAAGCGGCTCCGCCTCCGCGCATCGTGCCCAACCCGCTCGACAACAGCCTGCTGATCCAAGCCAACCAGCAGCAGTATCAGGGCATCCTGAAACTGCTGCGCGAACTCGACCGCCCTCCGCGCCAGATTCTGCTGGAAGCCAAGATTTACTCCGTCGTCATGTCGGGCAGTTTCGCAGCGGGTGTCGAGGCGCGCTTTCAGGCCGCCACCGGCGTCGAAAGGCGTCCCCTGGCCAGTTTGATCGGCAACGCCGCCCGCTTTCAGGCCGGCACCCTGGTCGGCCAGAGCCGCGAACTATTGGCATTCCTGAATCTCCAGGAGAACCGTTCGAATGCGCGCATCATCTCCGAGCCAAGCCTGATCGCCACCGACAGCATCCCGGCCTCGATCAACGTCGGCACGCAAGTGCCCGTGCTCACCGGCCAAGTGAACAATCTCGGCGCCGCTGCCTTCACCACGCAGGGCATCTCCTCGCACAACACCGGCGTGACCTTGCAAGTCAATGCGCGCGTGAATCCCAGCGGTGTGGTCACCCTGATGATCAATCAGGAAGTGAGCGCGCCGGTTCCGACCACCACTTCCAACATCCAGACCCCGTCTTTCGATCAGCAGGTGGTGCAGACGCAGATCACGCTGCAAGACGGCGACACCATCGCCATCGGCGGCATCATCAGCGAAACCAACTCACAGGCGAGCGCCGGAATCCCCTTGCTGCACCGCATTCCCTACGTGGGGGCCCTGTTCGGGAGCAAAAACAACTCCCAGAACCGGACCGAACTCATCCTCTTCATGACCCCCCACGTCATCTACGACACGACGGATCTGGTGGAGGCCAGCGAAGAGCTGAAATTGCGCATGCGCAAGCTGCGCACTTTCATTACGGAATAGAGCCGCCGTCCCATGGTCGGTGGGGCCGATTTCCCTTTGTCCTCCATTGCTGAATAAGGTTTAATCTACCGCTCGTCCCCGCTTTTTCCCCGTTCGCCGCAAATCCCGGCCTCTTCGATGCTTCTGTTTACGGTCTACTCCGCCGATATAGTCAAATGAGAGAATCCGGTTATCACCGGAGAAGCCGTTCGACTCCGGGCAAAAGTGCAACTTTTTCGTTGACTTGGCCCGTCGGACAATGTTATCTATAGTCTGACCTGCGTCCCTGGTTACGAAAGTACCAGTAGGGGTGGCGGCAAAGCAGTACGGGTTTCATTCACCGTGGATCCCGCGAGCACTGAGTAAGAATTTAGAGAAGTTACCAACAGATGGGCTTTAACGGAATGACGGGCGGCAGCCGGAAATATATGAATCGGCGGTACGTCCGGGTCCTCGCAAGGGGACGGCGAGATTGAGGCTCAGGTTGAGAAGAGAAACTTCCATCAATTCACATCTCAAACTTTACAAGGAGAAGGAAATGGCAGATTTTCGCAAGATTTTTTACGCTGTAGCGATGCCGGCCCTGTTCGTCGGGTTGAGTGCTACCGCCTACGCGCAGCAATGCGATGTGGGCAGCGTTGTCCCCCCGGACCTGCGTCAGGAGGGCCGCGCTGAATTGGTTGGCGATATTCTCATTCGCTGCACCGGCGGCACGCCGACGCCTGCCGGTAACATCGTTCCCTCGGTTAACATTCGTGTTCAACTGAATACCGCCATCACCAGCCAGCTCCTGGGTAACGCTGGCGGGGGCGAAAACGAGGTTCTGCTCATTGTGGACGAGCCGAACTCGGGCCGGTATGCGCCGAATAACATGCTTCCCGGCCAGACCGGCGAGCGCGGGCTCCTCGCCTGCGGTCAGACCGGTGCTCCCGACAACTCCCCTTCGGGACTCAATGTGTGCCGGATTGTTGCCCCGACCCATCCTAGCCGCACCTACGATGGCCTCGCCAACGGCTGGACTGGACAGGATAACCAGGGGAATTCTTACACTTGCACTGGTACGGATCCCGACGGCGAAGGTCCAGCCCCGGTCACGCCGGCTCCTGGCACCTTTGGCTGCGGCCGTCCCAATGTGTTCCAGGGCCACTATGTTGGTTCCGTCACTTCGGCTCGGAACATCATCGAGTTCAGCGGCGTACCGTTCGATCCTCCGGGCAACATCCGATTCAACAGCGCGGATGACGACGGCAGTCCCAATAAGACCCCCTGGGTGCGTACTTTCCGCATCGTCAATATCCGCGTGGATGCTTCGAGCACTAGCGCTCCGGAAATTTTCGCCAACGTGGCGTTTAGCGGTGACACGCAGGCCAGCGTGGACAACGCCAACAACATCCTGGTGGCGCGCAACCGCTTCCCCGCTTTCCTGACTCCGACTGCATCCGGTACTGGATCCTTCATCCAGTGCATCGAAAAGTCGATCAGCGAGCAATCACTGAGCGGAATTAGAAATAATCCGCGCACCTTCCCGTCCACCTACATCCGTTTCACGGAAGGCTTTGACGAGGCGTGGAAAGTCCAGGGCTGGGCCCAGATTCAAGCCAACTCTCTGGTCAATATCACCGGCGGCGGCAACTACGGCGCTTACGATGAAGGATTTGATGTTCCTTCCACCTACATCCGCCAGAACGTTCCGGGCGCCATCTATCACACCGAAAGCGGCTTCTCCGCTCCAGGTGGCACGGGCTTTGCTGGACCGGCCGGCCAGAATCCGCCTGTGGGTACGGGATTCCAGATTCCGCCGACGGGGCTGAATCAGACCATCTCAAATAGCACGGGAGTCGCGACGGCCGGCGTTGCCACCAATGGCACCCGCCTCCAAATCGTGTTCAATAACATCCCGACTGGCGTGACGTTGTACACGCCTGAGGTGGTCTATCTTACGCGAAAGGGAACGAATGTCGTGACGGGTATTGCGATTCGGAACAGTGCGACCGATCCCAGGCAGGGAGCGTTCGTCTCTCCGAGCAGCCCGAGTCCGACGGATTGGCAGGCGATCGGCACCAATCGACTCGCGGTCTACGAAATGTTCTACGTGGATTACACTGCCGAAGAAGATATGACCGTGCCGATTGGCATCGCGACGAACCTCAGCCAGTTGCCGCAGTCCATTACCACTGCTACCACAGTCAGCGGCGGCTTGGCTCCCATTGGAACTCCGTTGCTGGCGCTGTTCAGCTCTGACAGCAATGGCCGCTTGCCGCGCTTTGTGGAAGATGTACAGCAGGCTGGCTCGACCCTGTTCACTCTCGAGAAGTGCAATTGCAACCTGCTGTTCCCCTTCGTGAGCAACGCGAGCGGATTTGACACAGGTATTGCAATTGCCAACACGTCGCTGTCCCCCACTGATCCGACGTACATCCAGACCCTTCCTCAGTCCGGTCCGGTGCAGTTCTGGTATTTTGCGGGCGGCAGCATGGTTCGCACCGAATGCACCAACGCGGCCAACAAGGGCGTTTGCCCTGGCACTACGTTTGTTCCGGCGGGCGGCGTGATGACCTTCACGGCGTACCACGGCAGCAACACGTGGGGCCTGAACGGCGCCCCGTCCGGCTTTACCGGGTACATGATCGCGAAGACCGGCTTCCAGTACTGCCATGGTTTCGCGTACTTCAGTGATCTGAACCGCGCCGTCATCCCGGGTGTGTATGGAACCTCCGTGGGCTACCTCGCCCTGGTGATGGATCCGACCAGGTACACGTACGACGAAGGCTACTTTATCATCAACGCCAATCCGCGAACGGTCAACTCCGTTGCGGACGGCCTAGACCAGTAAGCAAAGCAGCAACCAATCAGGGAGGAGCTTCAGCTCCTCCCTTTTTCTTTTGTGCCTCAGTTTTCGTAGCCTTCTGCAAATGCCGTTGTTACCCGGATAGACCCCGGCGGCGGATTTTTCGGATCGTAGCTCTTCAGGCCCGGGAGCGTGAAGCCCGGTGAAACTTCGATCTCCGGCTGGCCGAGCGCAGGGACCCACGTATATCCCGCCTCCATCCGCGACTTCATGCGGGCATAGGGATCCCACAGATTCACCATGATGTCGCGGTCGATCGTGAACCCCTTCGCGGCGAGTTGCCAGGCCCGGCGCTCCCGCTCCCCGCGATCTTCGATTTTGCGCAGTTCCTGGACTTCGGGAGGCTGCGCCGCCCAATACGCATCCGCCGAATTCGCGTAGGGCAACTTTGGCTTCGCCGGCGCGGGCGGAGGAGCCACGGTCTCCGGCAACAGGGGACGAGTTCCCGCCTGCCCGGCGGAGGCCGCGAGAATGCGTGAAACCATCTGGTAAATCTCTTCGAGCTTGTTGCGGTCGGCCGCAGTGAACCCCCCGTCGTTGTCCCGGCCAAGACCCGTGCGCACGACCATCACGCCCTGCGGTTCGGCCTGCAATCGCTCGTTGGAGAGCAGCGCCCGCAGCGGCATCTGCCGCGCCGCCAGTCCACTGCCCGCGCCGTTTTCCGGAAGGTTGACCGCGGCCGCTTCGGCCGCCGGAATCACCAACTGCCGCAGCGCCGGCTGCCCGGCCGCATCCGAGCCGAGCACGCGATACACGGCTACGTTGTCGTATTGCGACGTGTCCGCAGTGCTGTCGAACCAGGTCTTCACAGGGCGCGCGGGATTGAACGGCGGCGCGTCGATGCCGAACGTTGCGCGATAACTCGCGCGCGTGAATTCCGGAAACAGAGCCAGCTCGGAGAGCGCGTATGATGCGGCATCGGGCTGAGGCCGCACGACCGGTTCACTGATTAACTGCGTCATGGGAGAAGCACCTCACTTGGCCCATAACTATGCCGGCTGCCGCGGACCCCACCCGAGTCTAAACGCTAACTGCTTCAAAACCGGGGGAAAAAACTCCACCGTAGACGGTGACTTTTAGTAATCGTAGCCTTTCGCAAACGCGATGCTGACCGGGATTGATCCCGGCGGCGGGTTATTCGGATCGTAAGTCTTGAGGCCGGGGAACGTGAAGCCGGGCGAGACTTCTATCTCCGGCTGCCCGAGCGCGGGGATCCAGGTGTAGCCCGCCTCCATCCGCGACTTCATGCGCGCGTAGGGATTCCACAGATTGATCATGATGTCGCGATCGATCGTGAATCCCTGCCCGGCCAGTTGCCACGCCCTGACCTCGCGTGCGGTGCGATCCTCGATGCTGCGGAGTTCCCGTACCTCGGGCGGTTGCGCCGCCCAATAGGCCTCGGTCGAGTTCGGGAAGGGCATTGGGGGCGGTCCCGGAGGCTCCGGCGGCAACGGGTACGTCTCGGGCAGCAAACGGCCCACCGCCGGCGGATTCACTTCGGGCCGTGGCGTCGTGGAATCTTCCGCCCAAGATACCTCGGCGCCCTTGCCTGGACAGTCTTCCACGGCGCGGACGGGAGTTCCCGGCGCCTCAGTCAGCGTGACGATAAACTGCCGGACGCCGGGGTTTTGACTCGCCCCGGCGCGGATCTCAATGCGCAGCGGCTCGGCGCCTCCGGCGCCTCGCAGGTAATCCTCGATGGCGGCAGCCAGTTGCTCGGCAAAGGAATTCGTTTGCTGGCCTGCTCTTAGCGGGAGCTTTCCCCAGGGCGCCTGCGGCGTAGCGGCGATAGCGGATGTAATCATGCGTGATGCCTCCGCCAGGTGCGGCTGCATCCCACATGCCAGATGATCTACTGGGCTGGAATGAAGCGAACGCCGATCTGCACTGTCTGATTGAAGGGCTCTACAGCGAGGGCCACCGGGAACGGTGGCGGGAGAGGTTCGCGGCGCGCGTCGAATCCAGGTGGCGGCGCATACCGGAACCGGATAACGCCGTTCTCCCTCGCCTGTAGCGACTTCTTATCGAGCGTCACGCTGAACCCTGGGATTTCCGGCCAAGCCCCGATCTCCAGCTCCACGCCCGGGAACTCGTTCAGAAAAACCACTTGCTCCTCGGAGGCTTGTCCCCAACGGAAGGTCACTATGTCTTTGTCCACCTTGGCCGGACGCAGGATCGCCTGAACCCGTGCGTTGAACGCCTCGACGCTGGTTAATTCCGGCGGAAGTTCGGCACGCTGGCCGGGTGTTCCGCCGCCCTGGACCTGGGACTCCGACATGGGCGTGGAGCGAATCATGCTGGGGTCCAGATACCACATCCATTCGCCGCCCTCGATCTTCCAGGTGGTCGGCATCGGCGTCGCCGTCTCCATCAACCGGCCGAAGATTGCAACGTTCCGGGTGACGTCGAGCGTTACCTTAGCCTTCGTGAAATCGTCGCTGTACTCGATTCCCGTAATCGCATACTTCAGCACTTGCAACTTGGCCGAAGAAAAGTATTCGTCCTTGGTGTCCTCGGCCACCATCTCCATGGCCTTGCGCAAGCTCGCGCCACCTTCCACGTGATAGCGAAAGAACTGATCCACGCGCGCGCGCAGAGCGCGGTCGAGTTCAGCAGGAGGCTCCGGCGCTTGTGCCCAAGCCAGCATTGCGCCAGCAAAGAACGCCACGATCCAAATTTCACGAAAAGCCACAGAAACCTCTCAACATGGACGCCCCCGACCAGGATCCGTGAGGGGGCCTTGACCCAGAATATCACTCAACGTATAATTTCTCCGATTGGGTTAGGGTCGCACCCAGTCCAATTCTTCAGGGGGTAGTTCATGCGTAGTCTGCGTCTTTCTTTCGCTGCTTTTTTCTTGTCCGCGCTGGTAGCTTTCGCGCAAACCGACCGCGGCAATATCACGGGCACCGTTTCCGATCCGGCTGGGGCCGTCGTCGCCAACGCCCCGTTGGAGCTGGTTAACACCGGCACCGGCGCTTTGTATCAGGCGGCGACCAGCGAAACGGGCAACTACACCTTCAGCCAGTTGCCGGTGGGCACGTATCGTCTTTCCCTTTCGGTGCCAGGGTTTAAGGCCTATATCCGCGAGAATCTCACCGTGGCGGCGCTCCAGACGATCCGCCAGGATATCTCGCTTGAGGTGGGCACGGCGGCTGAATCGATCACCGTCAGCGCCGACGTCTCGCTGCTCAAAACCGAAAGCGGCGACGTCAGCTACAGCGTCAAGGGATCGCGGTTGACCAGCCTGCCGATTCTGCCGATCGGCAATGGCTTTTCGAGCTCGCACGGCGTGCGCAATCCGATGGCGGTCGCCGGGCTCGCGCCGGGCACATACTTCGATCCGAACCTGCAGATCCGCGTCAATGGCGCGCCCAGCAACAGCGAGTCGATCCGCATCGATGGCCAGGATTCGACCAATGGCGTGGTGACCTTCTCCCAGGCCCAGACGCAACCCAGCGTCGAGGCTCTGGAGGAGTTGACCATCCAGAGCAGCAATTACGCCGCGGAATTCGGGCAGGCGGGCTCTGGATTGTTCAATTACACGACCAGGTCGGGAAGCAACGCCTGGCACGGCAGCCTGTATGACTACAATTCGAACGAAGCCTATAACGCATCCCAGGCGTACACCCACAACAAGCCGACCCAGCGCCGCGACAATTACGGCGGCTCCTTCAGCGGGCCGGTGTGGGTTCCCAAAGTGTACAACGGGCGCGACAGGACGTTCTTCTTCTGGAACTATGAAGTGTTCCGCGAGAAGGGCATCATTCAGAACCTGTTCCCCACGGTTCCGACGGACGCATATCGCAACGGCAATTTCGCCACTGCGCTGTCCGGGCGGCCGATTGCGGGCAATCCTGTCGACTCTTTGGGCCGTCCGGCGATCGACGGGCAGGTCTTCGATCCACTGAGCACCTTCCTGGACGCCCAGGGCCGGAGGTTGCGGAATCCGTTCCCGAACAATGTCGTTCCGGCCTCGTATTTCGATTCCACCGCCCTCAAGGTCATGAACTTCATTCCCAGGGCCACCAGCGCGGGTTTGGTGAACAACTACCATAATCCTTTTCTCACCGACCGCAACACGAATATCCCCGCGCTGAAACTCGACCACAACATCAGCGCCAAGCAAAAGGTATCTTTTTACTGGTCGACGACGGAGACCGCGGTTCAGTACTGTGTCCCGCTTTGCGGCTCCGACGGATTACCCGATCCGATCACAGCCACGCGCGGCACGTTCATTGAGTCCTACACGCTGCGGTTGAATTACGACTACACCCTTACGCCCACCGTGCTGCTGCATCTGGGAGCGGGACTGTTGAGCAATGATTTCAAGGACACCGCTCCGACCACGAATTTCGACGTGGCCAAGACGCTGGGCATCGCGGGCGCTCCCGCCGGACCCAACAACGGCGGGCGGTTCCCTGTGTTCACCGGAATGCTGGGCTCCAACAGTCAGGGTGGCATGAACAACATGGGCCCGGTGGCCGGCCAGGTGCGCGCCATCGAGCAGAAGCCGACTTTCAACGCCAGCCTGAGCTGGGTGAAGGGCAACCATACCTACAAATTCGGAGGTGAAGGCCGGACAGAGGGCTTTATCGACCGTGTGTTCACGGACACCACCGGGCGTTTCGCCTTCACGGCGGCCGAAAGCGGCAACCCGTACTTTGCCGATGCTGGGATTCAAATCAATGGCGGGGCAGTTGGATTCAATTTCGCCAGCTTCCTGATGGGGCGGCCGAATCAGGTGAACCTGTCGGCACTGCCTACTTCGCGCGGCGGCCGCAAGTACCTCGGCTTCTTTGCGCAGGACACCTGGAAGTTAACGCGCAAACTCACACTCGATTACGGCTTGCGCTATGACTACGCGACGTATTCTAGGGAACAGTACGGCCGCACGCCGGCATTTTCGCCAAATGTGCAGAACGCCACGGCAGGAGGCCACTTGGGCGCGACCATCTATGAAGCCACCTGCGGCTGCAACTTCGCGATGAATTATCCGCACGCCTGGGGGCCTCGCGTGGGCGTGGCCTATCAGATCGACACAAAGACGGTTTTCCGCGTCGGCTTCGGCATCAGCTATGCCCTGGTCCTGGCAGGATCGCGCCAGGGCGCGGCCGGGGCGAATCTGAGCGCCAACGTGCCGGCCGTTGGCGATCCCGCCATGATTCTCAGCCAGGGTTCCTTCCCTCTGAATCCCATTTGGCCGGATTTACGCGCCAATCTGTTCCCTGACGCCCGGACCTTCTCCGGGCAGCCCGCCGTGTTCGACCAGAATGCGGGACGGCCCTCGCGCCAGATGCAGTGGAGCGTCGGCATCCAGCGGGAAATTTTCCGCGACCTGGTGGTGGAAGCCCAGTACGTTGGCAATCGCGGAGCCTGGTGGCGCACGAACATGTTGTCGCCCTACAACGTTCTTACTCTGGGCACATTGCAGCGCTATGGCCTGGATATTCTCAGCAGCGCGGATCGCGCCATTCTCTCGGCGCAAGTTGGAGCGGCGGCTGCCGGACGGTTCCGGAACCAGCTCCCCTTCAGCACCGCGCTCCGGTCCTTCAGCGTGGCGCGCACGCTGACGGATTTCCCGCAGTTCGGAACGCTGACCGGATTCGGGCCGTTGGGCCGGACTTGGTATGATTCGGCCCAGTTGAAGGTCACCAAGCGTCTGTCCTACGGTCTGGACCTGACCTACGCCTTCACGTATCAGAAAGAATTGCAGATGGGTGCGGATACCGATGGCGGCGGCGGCGTCGTCAACGACATCATGAACCGCAACACCAACAAACAACTGTCCGGTTTCTCTCGGCCCTTGTGGAACGTAATCGCCATCAATTACACGCTGCCCAGGTGGGGCGCCAACAAGTGGCTGAATTACGCAGTCTCCGATTGGACCATCGGCACCGTACTGCAATACGGCAGTGGCCTGCCGATCCTGATCCCGGCGACGGCGCAAGCCGGCAGCAACTTGGGCGCTGCGCTGCTGCGCGGAACGCGTGCCGAGCGCGTCCCCGGCGTGCCTCTGTTCCTCCAGGATCTGAACTGCCATTGCTTCGATCCGGCGCAGACGCAGGTGCTGAACCCGGCGGCATGGAAAGATCCGACCCCCGGCACGTTCACGCCCTCGGCGATGTACTACAACGATTACCGCTTCCAGCGCCGGCCCCGCGAGACGATGAGCTTTGGCCGCATTTTCCGGATCGGCGAGAGAGCGCAGTTGTGGATCCGCGCCGAGTTCACGAATCCGTTCAACCGTACGCAGATCCCGAACCCGGTGATCAACGGCTACACCACCGGCATCAGTCAGGCCACGATTAACGTCCGGGGCACGCCCCTGCGCGTGAACAACACCGGCTTCGGCGTGATTGCGACGCTGCCGACCGCGGCCGTCATCGGCGAGCGCAGCGGTCTGCTGGTGGGGCGGCTGACCTTCTAACAGGTGGGCAGGCGCCCCCACTCGGGGGCTTCTACGATCTCCAGCTCCACTTGATCCGGTGGCGCCGCGCATCCACAGGCAAACGGAGCGGCAACCAAGCGGAGCTTGATAGGTTGAGTTTACCGCCGCGCGAAAGCCATCCCAACGGCAGTCACCGCGGCGAACGCCGCGCCCGCATAGAACGTCGCGGAGGGGCCGATGGAGCTCCACAAAGCTCCCGCGATCACGCTGCCGAACAACAGCGCCACTCCCGAGACCAGGTTGAACACTCCAAAGGCGGTGCCGCGGAACGCCGGGGGGGCGAAATCGGCGACCAGTTTCGAGAACAGACCCTGCGTCAACGCCAGGTGAAGGCCCCAGAGCGCCGCTCCCGTGAAAACCGCGGAAGGTCCTCCGGCAACCGCCAGCACGAGTTGGGACCCGACCAGCACGGCCGCGCCGGTGAGCAGCAGATGTGCGTGACTCATCCGGTCCGACAACACGCCGGCCGGATAGGCGCCCGCCGTGTACACGGAATTCATCACGATGAACACCAGCGGGAGGTAAGCCATTGCCAATCCGGTCTGTTCGCCGCGCAGGATCAGGAACGCCTCGCTGAACCGCGCCAAAGTGAAGATTGCGCCGAGCGCCACCAGCGTCCAGTAGGCTGCGCTCAGCCCCTTGAGGTCAGTCCAATGGATGCGCTTGGCGGAACCCGAGCCCACCTTGTCCGGCTCGCGCACGCCGGCGACCAGCAATGCGACGGCGATCATGGCGGGAAGGACGCCGACCCACAACACGCTGCGAATATCATTCGCCAGCCACAGCATCGCGCCGACTGCCAGCGCCGGCCCCAGCAGAGCGCCCGCCGAGTCCATCGCCTGCCGCAGTCCATAGGCCGCGCCCCGAATCTCTTGCGGGGTGATATCGGCGATCAACGCATCGCGTGGCGCGCCGCGAATCCCTTTGCCCACGCGATCCACGAAGCGCGCCCCAGCGACCCATCCAATGGAAGGCGCCAACGGAAAAATGGGCTTCGTGAACGAACTTAGCCCGTATCCTAACATCACCAGCGACTTGCGTTTATTCCAGTGATCGCTCAGCACTCCCGAGAATACTTTGGTGATCGAGGCGGTGGCCTCCGCGATTCCTTCCACCACACCGATGGTCAGCATGCCGGTCCCGAGCACCGCGGACATGTACACCGGCAGCAGACTGTGGACCAGCTCGGAGGACATGTCCATGAACATCGATGTCAGCCCCAGCGCCCATACGCTGCCGGGCATGCGGCGCAAGGACGAAAGCCACGGAGCGTCGGCGGGAACCAGCTGCATCGCCATGACTTATGATAAACTGCGCTGTCCCGGTTTTTCGATACAATCACGAAAGTGAGCCGTCCTGCCAAATCCACCACGGTGACGCTCCTCACCTTCACCGATGACATTTATTGCATCGGTCCGCGGCGGATCTCCGGGCAGTTGAAGCGGCACGGTTTCGAAGTCAATCTGGTGTTCCTTTGTCCGGCGGACTTTTGGGGTCAGACGCGCCAACGTTTCCGAAGGAAGTTTGACAACTCGGATCTGCCGGAGTCCGTCTACCGCCAGTTGCTCGACGTCTGCCAAGGAAGCGCTGTAGTGGGGCTGAGCGTTTGGACACATCAGGCCGAGCTCGCCGGGCGGGTGACCGGGCGGCTACGCCGCGACCTGGATGCCCTCGTGGTCTGGGGCGGCATTCATCCCACCAGCTATCCGGAGGACGCCGTGCGCGCCGCGGGCGCGATCTGCATGGGTGAAGGCGACGTCAGCTTCCTCCGGCTGGTAGAAGCGGTCCACGAAGGGCGCGATTTCCGCGCCACGCCCGGCTTCTGGTTCTTCGACCGCGGCGACGTGCGGCGCAATCCCGCGGAGCCGCTGGTCGAGAATCTGGACGAGCTTCCGTTCCTCGATTTCGAGTACGAATCGCATTTCGTTAACGAGAACGGAGTGCTCCGGCGCATGGATCTGCGCTTGATGAAGAAGTACTACGGCGGCAAACTGTGGACCATGTTCAGCCAGGGCTGCCCGTACAAGTGCACCTTTTGTTCGAACGACGTGCTGATCGATCTCGACCGGGGCTACCGGCGCTTCCGCAAGCATTCGACGGGCTTTTACCTGGCGCAGCTCCGCTATATTCTGTCGAAGTATCCCTGCGTGCAAAATCTGGTGATCGACGACGACGCGTTCATGTTCTTGCCGGCCAGCACGATCATCGAATTTGCCGCCGAGTACAAGCGCCAGTTCGATCTTCCACTGTTCGTCACCGGAATCATTCCCGTATCCGTCGAGGAGCGCAAGTTCCAGGCGCTGATCGAGGCCGGCATGGTGAAGGCGCGCATCGGCATCCAGTCGGCGAACGCGCGCGTGATGAAGGAAGTGTTCGTCCGCCCGCGCCACAACCACAAGGTCGTGGAAGCGTCGGAGATCGCCTGGCGGAACCGGGCGCGCATCGCTCCGGTGCAATACGACCTGATCGTGGACAATCCCTGGGAGCATCCCGAGGAACTGAAGGACACGCTGCGGTTGGTGGCATCCATGCGGCCCCCATATACATTCGCGATTCACGCCCTGACCCTGCTGCCTGGGACCACGATCCACCGCATGGGAGATGAAGCCGGCTTCGCACGCAAGGATGAACGCATCACGCTCGCCTCCTACGTCACCTACATGCCCACGGCGCTGAACCTGACGCTCGCCTTTTACAACATCATGCGCGTCCCCAAGTTCTGGCTGAATCGCGTGCTGGCGCGAAATTACGGCTCGCGCACAATCGAGATGAAGCAGTATCGGCGCCTGGGCGCGCTGATTCTCGCCGTGGGATTGGTGAAGAAGGTGTTGCACGGGCTGCTGCGCAAGGACGTTTCGGCGATCCCGCGGCCCTTCGATTTGTACCTGGGCCGCCTCTTCGTACGCGCGAAAGGGCAGATCCAGGGGAATCTCAGGATACCGGCTGAATACCAACATTGCCGGCCGGAGCGCCGGCGGATGCCGGTTGCGCACGTCCCTGCGCGCGCGCGGAGCGAAAGTGCGTTTCCCGTGCTGCGTTAATTAGCACGCACTGTGACGCGGTTTCGCGCGCCGTGTCCCGATTACTGCCGACGTGGCGCAGGCTTTGGTTCAGCCGCCGCTGGTTTCGCCTCGGCCGCTGGCGGCGTGACGCACTTGCCCTCGCACATGCTCTCCGACACGATTCGCAGATCGCCCAGGCGGCCAGGATTCGCCGAGGCCGGCAGACGTACGCTCAC
>CAZTKA010000034.1:0-28117 GCA_964614015.1 uncultured Bordetella sp.
GTTTCGAACCGCAACAGCGGTGCATCCGCCAACAGCAGCATCAACTGCCCGCCCTCTCCGGCCAGACGTTGCCGGCAACAGGCGAGAGCGTGGCCCGTGCCGTTCTGCGGCTCCTGCCGCACGAAACCGATCCCCCGCCCGGCGAGCGCACGTTCCACTTCCTCGGCCTGGTGGCCCGTCACTACGACCACCCGGTCCGGTGTAGTCAGTTGCAGCGCGCTGCGGACGACGCGCTCGATCAGGGTCAGGCCGCCCGCGCGATGCAAGACTTTGGCGCGGCGGCTGCGCATGCGCGTTCCCATGCCCGCCGCTAGGATGACGACGGTCGTGCTCATGACGCGCGCCTCCGGCCGGTGCGCTCGCGCGCCTGCGCGGCCAGGTCCACGGTAACGGCGGCGATGGCCGCCGGATCATGCCGGATCTTGCGGACGGGCGCGTGTTCCAAGCGCCGGGCCAGATCGGCTTCCAGGACCTGGATGCCCATGCCCTCGATGGTTTTCCGGTCCAGTTCCACGGGCCGGGCGGATCGTTCCCGGTACTGCTTGACCGCAGCGGGAGCCAGCCGCGCCGAGTTCGCCAGGCAGATGTCAATCAGGCCGGCGCCGTCTCGGCCACAATGCCGTAGTATGGCGGAAATGTGATCGGATGCGGTCATACCTGTGGTCTCCCCAGGCTGCGTCATCAAGTTCGCGAAGTACACTGTGGTCGCCCTTGAGGCGCGGATGGCGCGGGGAATTCCATCCACCAAAAAGTGCGGAATCAGGCTGGTGTACAGCGAACCCGGTCCAATGGTGATCAAGTCCGCGGCGGCGATCGCCTCCAGTGTTTCTCCGCACGGCTGCACGGATGCCGGCTCCAGGCGGATCTGCTCGATTCGTTCCATGCTGCGGCTGATCCGCGTTTCTCCGCGCACCAGGCGGCCGCTGGCCATGGTGGCCACGAGTTCGACGTTCGACGCCGTCGAGGGATAGACGCGTCCGGCCACGGCGAGCACCTCCGAGCACAAGGCCACGGCTTGCGCGAAGTCTCCCGTAAGATGACTCATGGCGGTGAGAAACAGATTGCCGAAGCTGTGTCCCTTGAGGCCGCGCCCGCCCGCGAAGCGATAATCGAACAGGCGCGCCAGCAGCGCTTCATCCTGGCTGAGCGCCACCATGCAATTGCGGATGTCGCCGGGCGGCAGCACCGCCAGATCGCGGCGCAGGCGACCCGAGCTGCCGCCGTCGTCCGTGACCGTGACCACAGCCGTGATGTCCACCTTGCCGCCGTCCTTCCAGGCGTATTCCTTCAACCCGCGCAACAACGTGGACAGGCCGTGCCCTCCGCCGATGGAGACGATCCGCAAGGGCTCGCATCGAGCTTGCTCTGTCATTGGCTACCTGCAAGGATCGCACGGGCGGATAGCCGGAGCCAAGCACGGAGCACCGGCGGCAGGATTCGGCGGGACGGGACTCAGGATGCTTTCTTACGGCGGGGTTCTTCTTCCAGGTCGTCGTACACGGCGACTTGTTCCAAATCATCCGCTTCGAATACCTGGTCGCAATCCACACAGCGGACGTAATCGACCCCATCCTTACGCATCATGAACTCGGTTCGAGAGTGCTGGCAATCCGGCATAGGTTCCAGTAACCCCCATTCTATTCAAAGCGAAGATCCTGTCAAGACCCATTTGGGCAGAAAACCCGTTTGGACTGACCCACTTGGGCAACACACATTTCGTACACAACCGGGTTCTCCCCAGGCTGCGCCGAGGCTATGATCGGTCTGGGAGTTCCAGAGTGGAGTCAGCGCATGGCGCCGATTCCGAATCCCCCTTGCGAACGGATTACGCCCGTGTGCGGCGTGTTACGCTGTTATAGCTTGTATCCCAAACTGATCGAAATCGGCGATTTCTACCTTCCCACTTATGGCGTACTGGTGGCGCTGGGCTTCCTGGCCGGATTGTGGGTGACGGTGAGGCTCGCGCGCCGCACCGGGCTCAATCCAGACACGATCACCAACCTCGCGGTGTACGTGGCTTTGGCCGGCATGCTGGGCGCAAAGATTCTCATGATTCTATTCGACTGGCGCGACTACATCGCGCAGCCGGGCCGTATCTTTTCTTTCGAGACGCTGCAAGCCGCGGGCGTTTATCAGGGCGGGCTGATGCTGGCGCTCCTCACGGCGGTCCTATACGCGCGCAGGCAAGGTCTGCCGTTTATGCTGACCGCAGACGTGTTCGCTCCAGGCGTGGCTTTGGGGCACGGGATCGGGCGCTTGGGCTGTCTGGCGGCAGGCTGCTGCTGGGGCGTGCAGTGCGATCTGCCGTGGGCCGTCACGTTCCACGATCCGGCGGCATTCGCACTCACCAGGGTTCCGCTGGAAGTCCCCCTGCATCCTTCGCAGCTCTACGAATCGCTCATTGAGTTTATCCTGTTCGGATTGCTGTATTGGCGATTTCGAAATGCGGCCGGCTCAGGCCAGATCGTCGGCCTGTTCCTGGCGCTGAGCTCGGTGGCGCGCTTCGGCATCGAATTCACGCGATTCCATGAGCAGGGGCTCGTGTTCGGGCTGTCGATCACGCAATGGATCGCGATCGCTCTGGCGGCGCTGGGCACGGGACTGCTGCTGCGGTCCAGGCGGTCCACCACGTCGCCGGCGGAAAGCGAGCCGCAGGAAGGACTGCCCGCCCCGCAACGCTGAAGATCGGGCTCCTTTCCGCCGATAGTACTCCCGTATGCGTGCGCGCAGACGCGGATTTGTGCTGATCGCCATGTGCGCCTCAATGGCGTTGATGCTGGCCTTCCTGGGCCTGGCGTTTGATATCGGACGCATCTATATCGCTCGCAATGAAGCGCAGCTCTTCACCGACGCCGCAGCGATGGCCGCCGCCGCGAAACTCGATGGCAGACCAGGAAGCCTGGAGGCCGCTCGCGCCGCAGTCGACCGGCTCCCGAACCGCTGGAACCTGGGAACGCGCAAGTTTTCCGGCGTCGTGCTGGAGTTCAGTTCTGACGGACGGGGCTGGGATACGTCGCCGGAAGCGGAAGCCACACTGCGGTTCGCGCGGGTGACGGCTCCGGACAACGATCTCGACATTCTCTTCTTGCGCGCCGTGGGCGGCCCGGAGACCTTCACGGTGCCGGCACGCAGCGTCGCCGCCTCTGGTCCCCTGAGGCTGGTCCAATGAGGCGCCGCGGGCATGCCGTACTGGAGCTGGCGCTGTCGGCCGGCATCATGGCCGCGGTCCTCGGCGGAGCGTTTCAGTTCGGCTACAGTTTTTACGTCTACAACAAACTGGTCACCGCCGTGGGGAATGGGGCGCGCTACGCGGCGCAGCGGACGTATCGAACGGCCACGCCGGAAGACGTCGCCAAGGGCACCGCGGCCATTCGAAACATGGTGGTGTACGGCGACTCCCGGCCCGCTCCCGGGGCCGAGCCGGTGGTTCCCCGCCTGCGTCCGGAGGACGTAGGCGTCGAGTGGCGCGAAGGCGCGAACGGCGTCCCGGAAGCCGTTTCGGTGGCCATCACCGAATACAAAGTGAACGCGCTGTTTGGCGGCGTGGTTTTAACCGGCAGGCCCAGCGTTGAGTTCCCCTACGTTGGCCGCTACGCGCCCGGGGAGAGCGAACCATGATCCGATCTCTTCCCCGGACGGGCACGACCGAGCGGGGCCGTGCGGCGCTGTGTGCTCGCCGGCGGGGACAGTCTTTGGTCGAGAGCACCCTCGTTCTGTTGCTGTTTTTGGCCATGCTGCTCGGCGTGCTGGACGTTGGACAGATTCTGTTCGCACATCAGTCGCTGGTCGAGCGTGTGCGCGCCGCCGCACGCTGGGGCGCGCTCCATCCACAAGACGGCCCGGAGCGCGTTGTAAATTACGTCCTCTACGGCCAGCCGGACGTGCCCGCGATGGCCACGCCCGGATTCCTGGGCCTGACCGAGGAAAACGTCCGGGCCGAATTTCACAAGCCGGCCGAACTGCTGCCGGACGACCACGTGCTGCGCATCGAGATCGTCAATTATCACGTCCGGATGTTCTTGCCTTGGTCTGAGGAAGGCCTGCTCAGTCCCCGGCCGGTGTTCGTGACCGCGCCCGTGAGGCCCGCCGCAGCGGAGTAATGCCTAGCGTTCGCGCGAGCCGATTCGTCCTGGCTCCGTGCTGGCCGGCGCCTCTAGGCTCCCCCGGCGGACCACTGCGGGGGGCTCGGGCTTGAACACCAGAAAGAACACGTTGGACTCTCCGTGGGAAGGCGTCGCCTGCCCCGGCAGGAATACATTGCCGAGCGTGAAGCCGGTTGCGTACACGTTGCCGGACGGATCCACTTCGATCGCGCGCGCGATCTGCGCCCCGCCACCCGTCATGTAGGTCGAAAACACCAGCGCATCGGCCGGCGCGGCCGAGGGATCCACCACGGCGATGAATCCATCCGTGGATTGCTCCGCCGAGACGCTCTTATACGCGTCGCGGACCGGCAGGTCGCGCGAGAGCGTGTAGCCGCAGAAATAGTAGGCTCCCGAGGGCCCGACGCGCATGTCGTTGATCACTTCTCCGCCGCTACCGCCGTAGTAGGTCGAATACACGATCGTCCTTGCCGGATCCGCCGTGTTCAAGTCGAGGATGGTCAGGAACGCGTCGCCGCCCCCGCCCGCCACTGGCTGCATGGCGTCCGCGGTCACCGGGAAATCAGAAGACAGGGTAAATCCGCCGATCGCCACGCGTCCAGCCGGATCAATCAGGACTTTCCAGGCTTCCTCGATTTGCGGTGTTCCGAAGTACGTCAGGTAATCGATCCTGGCGGCGCTCAAATCCAGCCTCGCCAGAAAAGCGTCGCGCTGTCCGCTGTAGCTGGCGCGAAGGGCGTTCGGCGTGACTTTGAGATCGGTGGAGTGTGTATAGCCGGCCACGTACACTCTGCCCTGGTCATCGACAGTGATGGAACGGGGGATGTCGATACTGGCGCCGCCCAAATAAGTGCTGTTCACCAGGGAATCGGCTTTACTTTTGGTAATGTCGAACTCCGCCACCCAGGCATCAAAGTTCCCCGCGCGTTTTTCCTGGATCGGGTTCTTCACCGGGTAATTGTCATTGTTCGAAAATCCCGTAATGTAAGCGATGCCGTTCTTCAGCGCGATCGCGGTCGGCTCCTCGCCGAGTTCCCCGCCGCCGAAAAACGTCGAGTAGACCAATCCTGCCTTGCCCGGAATCCGCGTATCCAGCGCGGATAAGAAGCTGCGCCGCACGTTTCCGTTGTTGTCGCGGTAGGCGTTCGGAGTCACGGGAAAAAAGAAATCGTCGGTGATGCCCGTCATGAAGAGCACCCCGTTGGCATCGACGACCGCCGCGCGGATGATGTCGCCAAAATCCCCGCCGAAAAAGCCCGAGTATGGAATCACGTCATCGCCCGTGGAGAGCGGGTTCAACTTGGTCGTAAAGATGTGCTCGTTCGGCGTGAGATTGAAGTCCGTATAGGCCGGGCCGGTCAGCGGGAAATCATTGGAGAAGGTTTTCCCGACCACATAGATGGAGCCGTTCTGGTCGCGGGAGATACTCAGCGGCTCTTCAGCCCCCGAGCCCGAGAGGTACGCCGTAAATAGTACCTGCGGATCGATGACCAAAGCTTCGGAGGCGTCATAGGCGCCCAGGCGGATCGAATAGCTGCCGTCGTCTTCCGGATAGTAGGACGATGCAACGGCCAGCACTTCGCCGCTCAGCAAGCGCTGATACGTGACCGGCGGCTTCTGAATGATTTCCCTTCCGCCCACGGCCAGGACGAGGGAGCCATCGGCGGACAGGCGCACCGAAGTGGCGCCGTCAAAGCGCATGCGGATCAGGGAGGGATCAGCGCCCGGTGCGAGTTCGAAATCATACTCCAGGCCGGAGCCCTGTCCGTAGTAAACGACATCGACGCCCGGATACAATCCGGCGCGCCGGACCCGCAGGAACACATCGGCGCTACGAAAGCGATCTCGCAGGAAATAATTATTGGGCGTCTTCGATTTCTTCTCGCCCCTGAGACGCGCATGCGCGGCGGATCCCGGGAAAAGCAGCCGCAGGGCTTCCCGCCCGAGGCCAAGCACAGCGCCGTCCCCGGTGATTGCAACGCCAAATCCCAGGCCGCGCGCCAGCCAGCGCTCTTGGCCGACAGCCTCAAAACGTAGAGGCGCCTTAGCAAAGACTTCCAGCGCTTGGGGGTCCGGCGAGAACGATGACGCGGGCGCTCCCGCGGCGGCGGGAATCGCTAGCAGAAACAGACTCGTCAGGAAGCCGAAACGCATGGATGTGAAGTGTAACCCTTCTAGTCCGGGTTTTGCGAGAAGCAGAATCTCTTCATAGAGTAAACCACCCGGCGGCCCCGGCGCGACCTGGCCGCATGTGTGACCGGGGCGCACACTGTGGCGGCGCGATCGCAGTTCCCACCGATCACGGCCAGCGGATGCAGGTCATTGAAAAGACCGGAGCAAACCGGTGGCCACTGCCTTGTCCGAGGCGAAAATCCGATGCCTCGATCCCCGCGGGTGTCACAATAAAGGTTCCCATGTCAGAAATTCGAAACGTAGCTATCATTGCGCACGTCGACCACGGCAAAACCACGCTGGTGGACGCGATGTTCCGCCAAAGCGGCGTTTTCCGCGAAAACGAACAGGTGGCCGAGCGGGCCATGGACTCCAATGAACTCGAACGCGAGCGCGGCATCACCATCCTCGCCAAGGCCACCGGTGTGCGCTACGGCGACGTGAAGATCAATATCGTCGACACGCCGGGCCACAGCGACTTCGGCGGCGAAGTCGAGCGCGCGCTGAAGCTGGTGGACGGTGTGATGCTTCTGGTCGATGCCAGCGAAGGCCCCCTGCCCCAGACCCGGTACGTGCTGATGAAGGCGCTGGAGGCGCGGCTTCCGCAGATTGTCGTGATCAACAAGATCGACCGGCCCGATGCGCGCATTCAAGAGGTCTTGAACGAGGTCTACGACCTGTTCATCGACCTGGACGCTTCCGAGGACCAGCTTAGCTTCCCGGTGGTTTACACCAATGCGAAGCTCGGCATCGCCAAGACCGATCCCCTCGGCGAGGGCTCGGATTTGCGGCCGCTGTTCGAGGCGATCGTAGGGCACATTCCCGCGCCCCAAGGCGATCCGGACGGCCTGCTGCAACTGCTGGTCGCCAACCTCGATTACAGCGACTACCTCGGCCGCCTGGCCATCGGGCGCGTGTTCAATGGTACGCTGCGTCAGGGCGATGAAGTGGCCATCGCGAAGATGAACGGCTCGATCCAGAAGACGCGCATCACCAGGCTGTATTCGTTCGAAGGCTTGAAGCGCGTCGAGGAGCCGGTGGGAACGCCCGGCGACGTGCTGGCGATCGCCGGCGTCGAAGGAATCTCGATCGGCGACACCCTGACCGATGCGGAGAACCCCTGCCCGCGCCCGCCGATCCAGATCGACGAGCCGACCATCGCCATGACGTTCACCATCAACACGTCGCCCTTCGCCGGGCGCGAGGGCGCCTACGTTACGTCGCGGAATCTGCGCGACCGGCTGGACAAAGAACTGCTCACCAATGTCTCGATCCGTGTGGAGGAGCTCGGCGGGCCGGATTCATTCAAAGTGATGGGCCGCGGCGAATTACAGCTCGCGATTTTGATCGAGATGATGCGGCGCCAGGGATACGAGCTGGCAGTGGGCAAGCCGGAGATCCTGACCAAGGTTCTCGATGGCAAGGTGTGCGAGCCGCTGGAGTCGCTGGTGGTCGATTGCCCGGAAAACTTCGCGGGCGTGGTAATCGAGAAGATGGGCGCGCGCAAGGGCAAGATGGAAAAAATGGTCAACCACGGCTCGGGACGAGTACGCCTGGAATTTCTGGTGCCGTCGCGGGGGCTGATCGGCCTGCGCAGCGAAATGCTGACCGACACCAAAGGCACGGCGATCATGAACTCGCTGTTCCACGGCTACATCGAATGGCAGGGCGACATTCCGATGCGTCCCACCGGCGCCCTGGTGGCGGACCGTCCGGGCAAGGCCACTGCCTACGCAATTTTCAATTTGCAGGAGCGCGGGGAAATGTTTGTCTCGCCGGGCGCCGACGTCTATGAGGGAATGATCGTCGGCGAGAACGCGCGTGGCAATGACCTGGACGTGAACATCGTCAAGGAAAAAAAACTCACCAACATGCGCGCCTCGACCGCCGACGAGGCCATCCGCCTGGTCCCGCCGCGCCTGCTGAATCTGGAGCAGGCCATCGAGTTCGTCGGCGAAGACGAACTGGTCGAAGTGACGCCGCACTCCATCCGGTTGCGCAAAAAGATCCTCAAGTCAAATCAGCGGTAGGCCTTTTTGTTGTTTCTATAACTCCCGTGTGGACAATGAGATAGGCGCATTTTGGAAGATTTCTCGTTTTGACAATCGCGCCCGGCATTGCGATACTGAACCTCGAACGCCATGTCCCTGGTGAACGAGGCGATCGCCCGTTATCACAAGCTGATTGAGAGTGAGCCGTACATCGACTTGGCCTGGGCGCATGCGCTCGAGGAGCGCATCCAGTCCGAGAAACTGGATGGCCGCCCCGTCTCGCCGGTACTGCGTCCGCACTTCATCACCAAGCGCGATTACGCAGCGCTCCTGAAGTCGGCCGAAACTCTTCTCAGCGCGGTCGCGCGCATGCAACAACTGGTCTTGTCCACGCCCGCTCTTATGTCGCGCATGCATTTGCTACCGGCTGAGCGCATGCTCGCGGCCGTCGATCCCGGATATTCCGTCACCGTTTCCTCTCTGCTCGACACGGCACTGCACGAAGGTTCGCTGCATTTCACCGGTCATAGTTCCCAGGTGCCCGCGGGCGCGCTTTACGGCGAGGCGCTCTCGGACCTGTATTTCGAAGCTCCGCCGGTGAGGGAATTCCGCAAGAAGCACAAGCTGAAAAAACTCGACGGAACCAGGCAACTGCTGGCCGCAATGCTCAAGGCGTACAAGCAGTTCGGCGGGAAACAGAAGAAGCCGAACATCGCGATCGTGGAGTTGCGGCAACCCTTCCAGACCTCGGCCGGCCATCACGCACACCTGGCGCAGTTGTGCAACCGCGAAGGCTACCGAACGGAAATCCTTTCTCCGGATCAGATCGAATACCGCAACGGCATTCTGCGCAGCGGTGATTTTGCCGCCGACATCGTCTTCCGGTGCGTGAAGCTGCAGGACTTCCTGGTGCGCTACGACCTGAATCACGGACTGATCCGTGCCTACAAAGAAGGCGCGGTCTGCATGGTGAATCACTTCCGCGGCGAAGTCTGCTCGAAGCGGATGATGTTCGATCTGCTGACGGATCCCACGCTCACCGCGAAGTTTCCAGCCGCCGAACGCCGCGCCATCCAGGACCACATCCCGTGGACCCGGCTGGTGGAGGCCGCCAAGACGACATACAAGAAGCACACCGTGGATCTGCCCGATTTCGTGATGCGGCACCGCACCAGGCTCGTGCTGAAACCCAATGACGACTCCACCGAAGTCCATCCGGTGTGGGGCGCGGAAACCGACGACGCCGGCTGGGAGAAGGCGTTGCGTCAGGCCATGCGGTCCCCGTCGGTGGTGCAGGAAGTGGTGGAGCCCTCGCATGCCGTGTTCCCGCTGCTTCAATACGGGAATCTGATGATGAAGGACATGGTCACGCACGTGCATCCTCATTCCTTCGACAACAAAGTACACGGCGCATCATGCTGGCTGACGGTGGCGGGTTCCACCGGGTTCTCGACGCTTTCCGGAGTGGCGCCGACGTTTCTATTAGAAAGCAAGTAGCATCCCTCCGGCAGGCGGCTCGATCGTCACCTTCGCGCGGAGATTCGCCACGCCCGCCGTCCAGCGGTCGTCCGTAACCGTCACCGCTACGGCGTCGTCCAGCCAGTCGTGCGGAGAACCGTCCGGATCGTGGGACGCCAGCGTGAGCGTATACACTTGCGGGCACAGATCGCATAGGAAAGAGAACTCGACCGATATCGTTTCTCCCGGCTTACGCGGGCCTGCCTCGATGCCTTCCAGCCCCGTATTGGTTCCATACACCTCAAAGCCGATCTGCGTGCGAATCATCAGACCGATCACCGGCCGTTCCACAGCCTCGTGATACCGCACCGTGGCGCGGACCCGAACCGGCTCGCCGCTTCGCCACACGATCGTCGGCCTGCCGTTCGCCCCCAGCGTTTCCACCGCGAGCACTTCCGCCCGCCCGTCGCCGCGCCGGTACGACGGCGCCAGGCGCGGGGGGATTTCCTCGCCCCAAGCGCGGAGGCGTTCGGCGACATGGTGGCGGTATTGCGACAGGACCAGCTTGGGATCGCCCTTGGCCGCGAGGGCCCCCGCGTCGATCCACCAGATTTCATCGCACAACAACTCGAGGAGTGGATATTCGTGCGAAGCAAGCAGGATCGTCGAGCCGGAACGCCGCAGGCGATCCAGGCCCGTCAATGTGCGCGCGCGCACTACGGCATCCTGCGTCGCCAGGGCCTGGTCCAGTCCGATCACCGCCGCCGGCGCAAGACTCAAGGCGTCGCCGAGAGCCACGAAGCGGCGCTCCGGTCCCGCGATCACTTCCCCGGACTGGGGCGGCAATAGGCCGCAGGCGGCCTTCAACAACTCGGATACGCCGGAGCCCTTTTCCCCGATCACACCGATTATCGCGCCCGTGGCGGCTACGGCGGAAAGACCCTGCAAGGGAGGAAGGACGACGTTCCGAAACTCGATGGACATTTCCCACCAGGATACGTCACAGGAGGGACAAAGACCTGGGCAGGATACAATCGGGTCGTGCCCGGGAGTGAACATGTCCGCCATGCAGAAGCGCGCAGCATCCTCAGCCCGACCTCGGGATTCATCGCGCAGGCGGGCTTTACGCATTCCCTCACTCCGGCGCGTAACTGCACGTACGGGTGCACCTACTGTTACGTCCCCACAATGGGCATCTACGGGGGCTTGCAGCCGGAGGACTGGCGGCGCTGGGGCCAGTTCACCACCTTCAAGCGAAATGCGGCCGAGCTGGCCGCGCGACAGCTTCGGGCGGATCAGAGAATCTACTGCTCCCCGCTGGTGGATCCCTATCAGCCGCCCGAGGAAACCGAGCGCGTCATGCCAGCCGTGCTAGAGGCACTCATCGCCCGACCTCCGGCCTTGTTCGTTCTCCAGACACGCGGCCCGGTGATTCTGCGCGACGTCCGGAAACTTCAGAAACTTGCACGGCGAACCGTGCTGCGCGTGAGTTTCTCGGTCACTACGAACCGCGAGGATGTCCGGCGCCTGTACGAACCGCATTGCGCGCCGTTTGCGGAGCGGCTGGAGGTGATTCGCGCGCTTCGCGCGGCGGGAATCGAGACCTATGCGACGTTGGCGCCCCTGCTCCCCTGCGACCCCGAGGAGCTGGTCCGCGCCGCGGTCGAGGCCAGCGGACGGGATCTCATCGGCGATCCGCTGCACCTCCGCACAGTGAAACCTCAGGGAGCGACCACGCGTCAAGTCGCGTTCCGGATCGCCGAAAAACACGGCCACGTGCAGTGGCTGGAAGCGGACTACCAGCAGGCAGTGGTCGGGCGATTGCGCCGGGCCGCCGAAGCGCTGGGCCGCAAGTTCACGGCGGGTGCGGAAGGATTCTCGCGGCTGGCGGCGCCAGCCTGACGCGGGCCGCGAACCTTATCGCAACAACGCATCAATGGAGAGGCGCGTGTTCCTCTCGGCGTTGTCCAGGAATGGAGAATCGCCTGGGAAGTGCTGCCGCACCGTGCCGTTCTTGTCGACAAACAACAGCGTGGGCGTCTTCAGCACGTCCGCCGGGCCGAAATCGCCGAGCCGGCGCGCTTCCGCTTCGGTGAGGACTCCCATGGGAAACGTCACTTTGTAGCGGTTCATGAACGGGCGAATCAAAGAAATCGCGCCAGGATTCGCGGCCGCCCCCACGATCACCACGCCCTTGTCCTTGTAATCTCTCTGGACGCGCTCCAGTATCGCAGCCGCCTCCGCGCAGGTGCGGCATTCGGTGGAAAACATCAGGATCACCATCACCTTGCCCGCGTAGGAGGTTAACTTGACTGGCTTGCCTCCCGGAGGGGCAGCCAGGGTGATGTCGGCGAGCGGGCGCGGGGTCTTGGCGAACGCCAGTAGCGCCGCGCAGAACAGCGCGATCAAGATTCTTCGCATGAAGACTATCTTAGTTGATTCTCGACGTACAGCCAGTCGGGCGTCTTCAGCACGTCGCGCGGGCGGCTGCCGTCCGGAGGACCAATGATACCGTCGCGCTGCATTCGATCCAGAATCCGGGCGGCGCGGCCATAGCCCAGGCGCAGACGGCGCTGCAAGGTGGAAGTCGACGCCTTGCCCATTTCGCACACCACGCGGACCGCCTCCTGATACATCGGATCCTCGGGTCCACCGAGTCCGGCGGCATCGTCCTCGTCCTCCGAAGGCGGTGCAATCAGGAAGCTCTGATCGTATTCGGGCTCCGCTTGCTTCTTCCAGAACTCGACCACACTGTTGGTTTCGGCTTCACTCACGTAGGATCCATGCACGCGGACCAGGCGCGAGGATCCGGGGGGCAGAAACAGCATGTCGCCCTTGCCCAGCAGGTGTTCGGCGCCCATCACGTCCAGCACGGTGCGCGAGTCCACGCGCGTGGCCACGCGGAAGCTGATCCGCGATGGGAAGTTCGCCTTGATCACGCCCGTGATGACGTCGACACTCGGGCGCTGCGTGGCCAGCACCAGGTGCATGCCCACCGCCCGCGCCATCTGCGCCAGGCGCATGACACTCTCTTCGACGTTGGCCCGTTCGAGCATCATCAGATCGGCCAGTTCGTCGATCAGGATCAGCACATACGGGATCGTCTCGAGTTCTTCCTCTTCTCCTGCGTCTTCCGTGAACAGGCTGCGCGGCTGGGCCCGTAACTGCCGGATCTTCTTGTTGTATTGCTCAATATTGCGCACGCCGACCGAGGCCAGCAGCTTCAACCGCCGCTCCATTTCGAGCACGGCGTTACGCAGCGCGTTGGTCGCTTTCTTGGGGTCCGTGATCACGGGCGTCAGCAGATGTGGAATCCCCTCGTACAGCCCGAACTCCAGGCGCTTGGGATCCACCAGGATCATTCGCACCTCATGGGGCGTCGACTTGTACAGAACCGACATGATCAGCGAGTTGAGCATGACGCTCTTGCCCGAGCCGGTGGAGCCGGCCACCAGCAGGTGCGGCATGGTATCGAGCGCGGCCACCTTGATCCGCCCGTTAATATCCTTGCCCATCGCGACCGTCAGCGGCGAAGCCGAATGCGCGAACTCATCGGACTCCAGAATCTGCCGCAGACTGATCACTTCGCGCTTGGAATTCGGAACCTCGATGCCCACGGTCGGCTTGCCGGGAATGCGCTCGATCAGAATCGATTCGGCCTGCAAGCCCAGGCACAAATCTTCGGTCAGCGTCGTAATGCGCGAGTATTTCACGCCTGCTTCCGGCTTGAATTCGAACGTGGTGACCACGGGTCCGGGATTGATCTGCGTCACGGACCCGCGCACGTTGAATTCTTCGAATTTGGACTTGATCAGCGCCGCCGTCTCCTTGAGTTCGGCGCTGTCCCAGGCCGCGCGCGCCGCAGGCTCCTGCAACAGGTTCGTCGGCGGAAGTTGGAACTCGGTGCGGTGGCGCGCCGGCGCCGAACGGGCGGCGGCCGGCTCCGGATCGACCTTGGGCCCGATCATCTCCGGCGGCGGAGGCGGCTCATATTCGCGAATCGGGATGTCCTCGACGGTTTCCGGGACTGCCTCGCTGGGAGCGGTAGCAACAGGCTTCGGAGCAACGCTGGCCGCAGCAACCCGCGTGCGCCCGCGCTTGGGCTCCTCCAGCGGGTCGATGATCGGGGGCTCAGGCGAGGCAGCCTCCGGCGCCGTCATACCTTCCACGGCCTGCCGCCAGGCAGCCCGGCGAGCCGCGCGCTCGGCCTCTTCTGCGCGAGCTTCTTCCGCCTTCCGTTCTCGCCACGTCACGATCCTTGCCATGGCTCCGCGGACCCACAAAAACGGCGCGCGCACCCACCCCGGCAGTTTCGCCAGTTCGAATCCTGAGAACACCAGATACAACGAAAGCAACCACCACGCCGAAGTCAGGAGAATCGCGCCGCTGATGTTCATCGAAGTAATCAGAAACCCGGCTATGAGCGAGCCGAAAAAACCGCCCGCCGGCACGGCTCCGCCAATGGGCGTCCAGGACGGGATCAGACCCAACGCGGTCGAAGTCGCCGCGACCCACAGCAGGCCCCCGACGGCCCGCACGCGCGCTGATTCCAGAGGCAGGCCGCGCACCCACTTCCACCCGGCCAGTAGAATCAGAGTCGGCAACAGGTACGTTCCATAGCCCATGCTTTGCAACAGAAAGTCGGCTATCAGCGCTCCGACGCGGCCCATTAAATTATGTGGGGCAAAGCCCTCCACCACCGTATTCAGGGACGGGTCGAATGGATTATAGGAGACGAGGCTGGGGAAGACGACAAGAGCGACCAGGAGACAGAGAAGGGCTTTCGCTTCGCGACGCTGACGGTCGCTGAGCAATCCTGTGATTTTCATCTTCCCTTACGAGCGGAAGATAGCCAGAGCGATCACCAGTATACCAAAAACAATCCGGTAGGTGACAAAAAAGGCCAGCGTGCGGCGGCGCAGAAAGTCCATGAAATAGCGGATGGTGACGGCGCCCGTCACGGCGCTCGCCAGGATTCCCACCGCGAAAGCGGCTTGCGAATCCGGCGGCAGGCCCTGGCGCCAGATATCGACAAAGTTCTGGAGCGCGGCCCCGCCGATTACGGGTGTGGAAAGCAGGAATGAGAATCGGGCGGCCGCGGCACGCTCCAGATTCCGCAGCAGGCCCACGGAGATCGTGATGCCGCTCCGCGAGGTGCCCGGGATTACCGCCAGCGCCTGCGCGGCGCCAATCAAAAGCGCGTCCGCGGTCGTAACGTGACCGATGTCCTTGTTGGAGCGCCCGCGCCGGTCGGCCCAGGCCATGAACAGGCCGATGACAATCATCATCGTGCCGATGGAATAGAGATTATTGCCCGCGGCTTCCGCTTGTTCTTCAAACAGGAAGCCAATCACCCCGGCTGGAATCGTGGCGGCGATCAGGAGCCATAGCAGCCTGGGATTGCTGGTGATCCGCGGATCGCTCCCCCGGCCCGTGAGGATTTGTAGCCAATCACGAAAGAAATACGCGAGCACAGCCACCAGCGTGCCGAAGTGAACGGCGATATCGAACTCGATGCCCTGATCGGCCCAGCCAGTGATGTGCGGCATGACTGCCAGGTGCGCGGAGCTGCTGATGGGAAGGAATTCGGTGAGGCCTTGAAGGATCCCCAGGATCACGGCCTGCCAGATGGGCATAAGATCCCAGAGTAGCGCACGTGGAGTAGGCGCTCGAGAGAAAAGAACCGTGCGCGTTCCGGCAGACAAGGGCAGGCGGTCTCAGAGGCGGCATCCGAAGGTGCTTTCGCAGCGCCGGGTTATAATGAACGCAGGAGCACGTATGCGATTCCGGCCTTTCCTGCTGGTCCCTCTGCTCGCCGCCTCCGTTTACGCGCAAAACAGCGCGCGGATTCCGCGCATGCCGGATGGAAAGCCGAACCTCAACGGCATCTGGCAAGCCATGACGACGGCTTATTGGGATCTGGAGGATCATCCGGCGGAAGCTGGGCCAGTGGTGGCGCTGGGAGCGATCGGAGCGATTCCCGCCGGGTACGGCGTGGTGGAAGGCGGCAAGATTCCGTACAAGCCGGCGGCGCTCGCCCAGAGGAACGAGAACCGCGCAAACCGGCTGAAGCTCGATCCCGAGATCAAATGCTACATGCCCGGCGTTCCTCGCGCCGCCTACATGCCGTACCCCTTCCAGATCTTCCAGTCGCAGGCGGAGAACGACATTCTGTTCGCCTATTCCTACGATGCCGCGACGCGCATCATCCATTTGAACAAGCGTCACGAAGCCGACTTCGACACCTGGATGGGGACCAACAACGGCCGGTGGGAAGCAGACACGCTGGTCATCGATGTGACCGGATTCAACGGGCGCGCGTGGCTCGACCGCGCGGGAAACTTCACCACCGATACGCTGCACGTCGTCGAACGCTATACGATGGCCGACGAAAACATGATCAACTACGAGGCGACGATCGAAGACCCGGAGATTTACACCAGGGCCTGGAAAATCCGTCTGCCCCTTTATCGCCACCGGGAGCCGAACGCCCGGCTGCTGCGATTCGAATGCGTTGGATTTGTCGAGGAGCTGATGTATGGAGACATCAGCAAGTAAGCCGGAGATCATGAGGAACGCTATGAACAAGAAGATCGTTTTCGCAAACGCCGCGTGCGCCATGCTGTTTTCGGCGATTCCGCTGGCGGCGCATCATGCCTTTGCGGCGGAGTTTGACGTCAACAAGCCGGTGAAGTTACGCGGCACGGTTGCCAAGGTCGCGCTCGTCAATCCGCATTCCTGGGTGTATGTCGATGTCACGAACCCGGACGGGACCGTCACGCAGTGGATGATCGAGGGCGGTTCGCCGAACGCTCTTGCCCGCCATGGCTTCACCAAGAACTCGCTCCCCAAGGGGACCGAAGTCATTTTCGAGGGATTTCAGGCCAAGGATGGATCTCCTCGCGCCAACGGCCGCGACATCATGCTGCCGGATGGCAAGAAGCTGTTCCTCGGCTCGTCCGGTCCCGAGGCTCCGCCGGCGGACGCGAAGAAGTAGGCCCTGGTCCGCGCCAGTAAAGGAGACGATCCATGCACCGAGCAGCAAGTCACGCCGTTTTGCTGGCCGCAGTCGCGTCCATCGCGAGCGGCCAAGGCAGCCCCGCGATTCCGCCCAGCGAGAAGAACTTCTTTATAGGCACGCCGGCCGGATGGGTGCATCCGAAAACCCCCTGGGGCGATCCGGATTTGCAGGGCATCTGGCCGCTGAGCTTCGTGGGCAGCACGCCCTTGCAGCGCTGCAACGCGCCGGCGCGCGGCGGGGCTGCTCCCTGCGATCCCCGCAAGGAGTTCTTGACCGAAGAAGAATACAAGACCCTGCTGGCCAACGCCTCCCGAGCGCCGGACCGCTACGCGGCCGCCCTGCAGGAGGGTGAGGCGGGCCGTGCGTTTTTGGCGGGCGTCACGGATCCCACAACTCCTCAGCGGCAGACTTCGCTGATCTTCGATCCGCCGAACGGCAGGCTCCCTGAGCTGACGGAAGAGGGCAACCGGCTGATGGCGGCGGCCAAGAGCAGTTGGGCTTTGCCGGGAGAAACCCTGGTCTTCGATTCCTACCAGGACTTCGATCTTTGGGACCGCTGCATCACGCGCGGAATGCCGGTTTCGATGTTTCCGGCCCGCTACAACACGGGCGTGCAGATTTTCCAGTCTCCCGGCTACGTGACCATCCTGATGGAGATGATCCACGACGCGCGGATCGTGCCCCTGAATGACAACACGCCCGTGCCTCCCGAGGTGAAGGAATGGACGGGAATCCCCCGCGGGCACTGGGAGGGGAACACGCTGGTAGTGGAATCGGCGAACTTCCGCGGCGGCGCGGCGATGACGAACACGGCCATCATCGCTTCCCCGCCTGGCAATCGCTGGCCGACCAGCGACCGGATGCGAATCGTCGAAAAGTTCAGCCGGATTAACGATGAGTACCTGATTTACGAAATCACGACGGAGGATCCGGTGGTGCTCACCAGGCCGTGGACGGCGCGCTTTCCTCTGAAGCTCACGCCCGATTACAAGATGCTCGAGTACACCTGCCACGAAGACAACCGTGTCGTCCAAGACTGGATCAGCGTGTCGCGCGCCGAGCGCGCCGGCCAGGCCAACGCGGCTCCGCCACGGCGATGACGCGCAGCGCCGCCGCGTTTGCTGTTTTCGCGCTGGTGGCGTCGGCCGCAATTCCGGATCCAGTGAAGACCGCCAGCGGTCCGGTGGCCGGCGTTACGTTGCCGTCCGGAGTGCGCGCCTTCAAAGGGATCCCGTTCGCGGCGCCGCCGGTCGGTTTGTTGCGTTGGAAGGAGCCGCAGCCTCCTCAGCCGTGGTCCGCTGTCCGTAACGCCAGCCAGTTCGGCAACGTGTGCATGCAGAACCGCGCGCCGGACCGGACCCCGGTGAACATCGCGGTCGATCTGCCGGATTCGCCGCCGATGAGCGAGGACTGCCTGTACCTGAACGTCTGGACAAACGCGAACCGCGCCAGTGCGCGTCTTCCCGTGATGGTCTGGATTTACGGCGGCGCCTACACCGAAGGGACGGGATCGAGCCCGCATAACGACGGCGAGGCGCTCGCGCGCAAGGGCGTGGTCCTGGTGACTTTCAATTACCGGCTGGGACCATTCGGGTTCTTCTCCCACCCGGAGTTAACCAAGGAATCGGGCCGCAACGCCTCCGGCAATCAGGCCCTGATGGATGCGATCGCCGCGCTCCGGTGGGTCAAGAGCAACATCGCCGCGTTCGGCGGCGACCCGAACAAAGTGACGGTTTTTGGCGAGTCGGCGGGCGCAGCCATGGTGGGCGGGCTGGTGGCATCCCCCATGGCAAAGGGTCTGTTTCATCGCGCCATCGCGCAGAGCGGTCAGTGGATGGGTCTGGGCATGGCCGCGATGGTTCCGCTGGCGCAGGCGGAACAGGCCGCGGCGGGCGGAGGCCGCGGAGCATCGAAAAACGAACCTCGTCCGCTTCCGATGCTGGCCGAATTGCGCTCCCGTTCAAGCGAGGAAATCATGCGAACGCTGCGCGGCGCCGGAATGATCATCGACGGCTGGATTCTTCCCGAGGACGCATCCATCACCTTCGCCGAGCGGCGGCAGAACCCCGTGGATCTGATCGCGGGCTCGAACAAGGACGAGCACAATTCGTTCGGCGACAACATAGCCTTCCGCGACACGCAGATGTGGACCGCGCGCCTGTTCGCCGGGCGGCAGGCCGCGATCGGGAAACGCGCGTGGTGGTATCTGTTCACGCACGAACCGCCGGTGGAACCGGGCGTCCGGGATCTGAAAGCCACGCACGCGGTCGAGATTGCATATGTGTTTAACAACCTTGCCGCCCGCCGAACCTTCCCCGATCCGAGCTCGCCGCGGCTGGCCGCGGCCTCGGAGAAGGATCAGGCGCTGGCGGAAATGCTTTCCTCCTACTGGGTCAACTTCGCCAGGACGGGCGACCCGAATGGTAAGGGCCTTCCGAATTGGCCGCGCTTCCAGGATCGCAACGATCCGCCGCATCTGTTAGGCCCGGCCGCGGAGGTTCCCGGCGCGGACGTGTTGCGCAACAACGACGAAGCCTACGAAACCCTTCTGAAGAACTTGCGCAAAGGCGCCGGACGATAGGGCGGTGGAGCGACCTGGCAGGCGAGATCGCGGGCCGCAAAGTAAGCCTCAGCACGAAGAGCCTCAGGGAGATTCGGGGCCGCCGGCTATCTCCTCGGGAGGTGGATATACCGTCAGGACGTGTGGCGCGATGACCAGCCGCGGGACCTATTTGTTGGACGCGTTCTCCAGTAGGGCGCGGATCTCGGCCGCGCTCGCCGCGCCTCGGCCTCCCCGGCCCCCGGCTCCGGCGGCGGGGGGCGCACCCGCGCCAACCAGATCGATCGCCCTGCGGCCGCTGTGGTCCAGGATATCCGCGCGGGCGCCTTTCTCAAGGAGGTAGCGCACCAGATCCGCCCTGCCCGCCTGCGCCGCTACGTGCAGCGCCGTCATGCCTTCGTTGGCCGAAGGCGCCCGCGCGATGCGCATCGAATACGTCAGCGTGCCAGTGACCTGCGCATTCACATCGGCGCCGTGCTCGAGCAGCAGATCCATCAGCGCCGCATTCGCCGGGCCGCCGGCGCTGGCTTCCGCGGCAAGGCCGGTACCGCCGCGGTTGCCGGCTCCAACGCCCGCCGCAACCAGGAAAGCCGTCAGCCCCATGGCGTTGATGTTGGGGTTGGCGCCCTTGGCCAGAAGCGCCCGCACGACTTCCATATCGCCCGACATGGTGGCGCGCAGCAAGGGCGTGCATCCGGTGTTCAGCAGAGGATCGATGAAGCGGCCGCTGTTGCCTCCCCGGCTGGGACGATGCATGTTGAGCTGCGGATTGGGATCCACACCGGCCGCCAGCAGGGCGTTGACGATATCCATGTAGGAAACATTGGCTGGGCCGCCGCGCGCCACAGGACCCTGCCGCCTGCCGCCTCCGATCGCCGCCGCTCCCAGTTGCAAGCCGCCGCTGCTGCCGCCCGCCTTCCGGTCGATGACAATGTAGAGCGCCGTGCGCCCCCACCAATCCCAGACGTGAGGATTGGCTCCGCGATCCAGCAAAAGTTTCGCGATGCCCGTATTGTCGTTATCGAGGGCGATGATCAAAGGCGTGACGCCTTCCGGCGTCGGCACGTTCGGATCCGCGCCGGCCTCCAACAGCGCCTCGACGCACTCATAACAGCCATTGCGCGCCGCGTACAGCAAGGCGGTCAGTCCTCCCGTGGGGCGGTACTGAGCGCGCGGCTCCGAGGTGATCTGACTGGGCCAGTCGTTGAACAGCGCCCGGGGCCGGACGTCGGCGTCCTTGGAAAGCAACAGCCGGACCATCTCGCCCGCATTTCTTCCGGCGGTGGCGGCCCACATCAACGGCGTTTGATGACGGAACTTCTCCACGGTGTTGACGTTGGCGCCGGCGCGGACCAGCATCTCAACCACCGGCAGCTCCCCGGTCCGGATCGCCAGCATCAGCGCGGTCTGGCCGTCCTCGTTGGCGCCCTCGGGTTCGGCGCCGGCGTCCAGCAGCATCTTCACCATTCTGGCGTCGGCGAGCTTGGCGGCCTCGGCGATCGGCGTCGCGCCGAACTCGTTGCGCACATTCACCTCCGCCTTGCGGGCGAGCAGCGCTTCGAGCAACTCATAGTCGACGCGGTACACGGCCCAGTGGACCGGCCGCGTGCCGTCGGGCTGCGGCTCATTTACATCCGCACCCGCGCGGATCCTCTCCAGGGCTGCCTTCCGGTTCCCGGCCTGAATCAGACTGGCGAGAGAAGCCTGCTGAGCCTGCGCCAGCGCGGTTCCGGCGGCAACGCAGATCACGGCAAGAATTGAATGTTTCACTCCGTCCTCCTAGACGACATTCCGATCCAGCTTGTTATGGTGCGCCCACATTCCCTTGGCCGCGTCGTACAGGAACTTGTACGGATCTTTCCACTCGCGGCCCAGGCCCTTCATGACGCCGGCCTCCAGCATGTCCTGCGGCCCGTCGCCCTCGCGGACCTGTTTCCACAGGCGCGCCCGCACTTCCTCCATCACGTCGCGCTCGGCCTTGAACTCGGCCCGGCTCATCACGGGACCGTAGGCGGGCACAATCCGGGTCTGTTCATTGCTGAGCGCCAGGAGGATATCCATCGCGTCCACGCGGCCGCCGATCCATGCTCCCGTGAAATAGTCGAGCGCCGGATCGCGCAGCGGCGACGCGACGTCCCCGGCCGCAAGAACATTCGCGTTTCTGAAGAACACGTAGATGTCGCCGCTGGTGTGGGCCAGCGTCAGGTAGCCGTAGTCGATCTGTTCGCCGCCCGCTTTCAGCGTGCCGGTGGTGAGAAACGTCTCGGTGGGGCGGGCGGCTTGGGGACGGGCCTTTTCGTACCGGTCTTGGTCCGGGAGCCAGTAGTCAGAAGACATCCACTGGCGCGTGCGGTCATGCGCGATGATCCGCGCACCCGCGGCGCCAAACACCTCGTTGTTGCCGGTCTGATCCAGGTGATAGTGAGTGTTGAAAACCACTCGCACATTCGGCAACGGAGTCTTGAGCGTGCCCGGCGCGCCGGTATCGACCAGGATCAGGCCGTCGTTTCCCGAAAACACCAGGACGTTGGCTCCGCCGCCATCCACGATTTGCAGGTGATCGGTCAGGCGGCGAACCTCTGTGGTCTGTCCCCGCAGCAGGCGCGGGAACGCCCACGCGGTCAGCGCCCCCGCCACGGCGCCTCTCAATGCTTGCCTTCGATTCACGCGTCCTCCCACATGCCAGCCCACTAGACATCCGCGATCGTGCCGGTGCTGTCGCCCCACTTGTCGCGCTCCAGGCCCACCTTCTGGAGCAGTGTTAAATGTAAATTCGCGATCGGCGTCTTCTCCGGCAGCGTTAGGTGCTGTCCTCCGAGCTTCAGCTTGCCGTTGCCGCCGCCCACCACGATGTTGGGAATCGGGTAGTTGTTGTGCAGGTCGCTGTTGCTCATGTTCGAGCCGTACATGAAGATCGAGTGGTCCAGCAATGAGCCCTGCCCGTCCGGCGTCGCGGCCATCTTGGCGAGGAATTCCGCGAACTTCTCCATGTGCCAGGTCTGGATCTTGATCAGCTTGTTGATGCGCTCCAGATCATTGGCATGATGGGAGACCGGGTGGAAGGAATCTGGAACGCCGATGTGATTGTAGGTACGGTTGGTGCCTTCGGCCACCATGATGTAGGTCGCCACGCGCGTCAGGTCGGCCTGATAGGCGAGGGCGAGCAAATCGAACATCAGCTTCACCTGTTCGGCGAAATCGTCCAGTTCCCCGACCGGAGCATCGGGAATCTTGAAGGCCGAAAGATCCTTGGCGCTGGCTTTTTGCGCCCGGCGCTCAATCTCGCGCACGCTTTCCAGGTAACCGTCGAGCACCGCCCGGTCCTCGCCGCCCAACTCGCCCTGGAGCTTCCTGGTGCGGTCCTGAATCAAATCCAGGATGCTGCTGTTCTGGCGGCTGATCGCGGCGCGCTCCTGCGGCGTGTCGCCCTCGCCGAAAAGCTGCAAGAAGACCTTCCGCGGATTGTATTCCATCGGCAAAGGAGAGTGTTCGTCGCGGAAAGACAGCGTGGTGTAGAAGCCGCCGCCGCCCGCCGCCGACTGCGCGATGGTTTCCGAGCACAGTTCAAGCGAAGGCAGCGGCGTGTCCTGGCTGATGAACTTCGCCATCACCTGATCCAGGGTCACGGACATGGTCGCGATGCGGCCGGTCGTGGTCGGGCGCGTGGCGCTCAGCCCCGTCGCCGGAGTGAAGGTGTGGACCGAACCCGCGGTGGCGGCGTTCTCCAGATTCCCGAAGGAGGTCACGTACTTCTTGTACGGTTCCAGCGAAGCCATGATCGGGCTGAGCTTGAAACTGGCGCCGGAACCGCTCGGCGTCCAGCGGTCCATCGCCGGGCCGTGCGCCGTGTTGTACATGATCGCGCCGTGGGGAATGTAGAAGAAGCCGGCCCGCAACTTCGGCGCGGCGGCCGTTTGCGCAAGAGCGGTGCGGGCGGGCACCATCGCGCTCAAGAAAGGCAACGCCAGGTTCACTCCAGCGCCCTTTAGAACCCTTCTGCGGGAAATGTGCTTCTTGGTGATGAACATGTTTTCTCCTAAAAACCTACGATGCAACCTACTCCGCCGCTGCCTTGACCTCGTCCGGCTTTGAAGCTTGCGGACCCTGCTTTCGGAATGCGTCCGTATTGACGATCCCCAGGATGATCGACGACAGCGTGTAATTGTCCTTGGCGGCCTCCCGGACCACCGCACGCACCTGAGGCATGTCGAAGTACTCCAGTTGCCGGTTGACGGCGTACATCAAAAGTTTCTCCGTCAGGGCGCGCGCGAACATGGCGGGCTGGCCGGCCAACTGCTCCCGCAGCTCCGCCGGGCCGTTGATCGCGACGCCATTCGGCAGAACCGTACTGGGGTCAATCGTAACATTTGCCTCACGGTCCACGGTCCGCCACTGCCCGATGGAATCGAAATTCTCGAACGGCAGACCCAGCGGATCGATCACGCCGTGGCACTGTCTGCAAATCGCCTTGTCGCGATGCATTTCCAGGCGGGCACGGACAGTCTTCGGCTGCTCACCGGCCTTCTGTGAAAGGTCCGTGGCGGTGTCCGGCGGAGGAGGCGCGGGGGGCGTGCCCAGCAGCTTTTCGAGCACCCAGGCGCCGCGCAACACGGGCGAGGTGCGGTCGGCGTAGGAAGTTCGCATCAGCACGGCGGCCTTGCCTAGCAAACCAAAGCGCTCTTTCTGGGTCAGCGTGACCCTGCGGAATTGCGGGCCGAACACACCGGGAATCCCGTAGTGGCGGGCCACGCGTTCATTCAGGAACGTGTGGTCGGCTGTCAAGAGGTCCACCACGCTGCGGTCTTCCAAGAAAATGCTGCTGATGAAAGCCTCCGCCTCCTTCAAAAAATCATTTCTCAGTTGATCGTTGAACGCCGGGAACAACATTGGGTCGGGTATGACCTGATCGAGCGTCGTGAGGTTCAGCCACTTCATGGCGAAACTGGTGACCAGGCTGGAAGCCTTGGGATCCGCCAGCATGCGCTTCACCTGCGCTTCCAGAACGCCGGGCTTGGTCAGCTGGTTGGCCGAGGCCAGCGCCAGCAGTTCGTCGTCCGGACCCGTGTTCCAGAGGAAGAAGGAAAGCCGCGATGCGAGCTCCAGATCCGTGAGCGGGATGCCGGAGGCGGAAGTTGATGCGCCCTGCGCTCCGCGAATGGCGCGGTAGAGAAATTCGGGGCTGGCCAGCACCGCCGCGACGACCTGCTCGATTCCCTGATCGAACGTTCCACCGCCCAAGCGTCCAGTTTCATAAAAAGGCATCAGACGAGCCACATCTTCGGACGTTACCGGCCGGCGGAACGCGCGCCGCGCCAAGGTTTCCGTAATGCGCCGGGCGCAGGCAGTTTCACCGATCTCCTTCGGGTCGCAGACGAAAATCAGCGCGCGGCTGGGAGTCATCGAAACACCGGTGGCGTTAAACGGACCTGTGATTTCGACGCCGTCCGTCAGACGCGACAACCGCCCTGTGGCTTGCGCGAAGGTTCCGTTCAGGCCGCCGGCCGCGTTCGGGTTCGCGACATTCTCGTCGGATTCCACATGGGAACGGTCGATAAAGGCCACCACGACGTCGCGCAGGCCGGCCTGCACCTGCACCGGGATCTTCGAGAAACGCTCCATGATCTCCGCGCGTCCCTGCGCGGCCTTGCGATCCGCGAGCGCCTGATCGGCGGGCCCTCCGATCGGCTTGCGGAAGACGATCTTACCGTCGATCATGATGACTACCGTGCTCTCGTTCTCCACCGACCCGGTGTACAGGCCCACGGAAAGGTCGTTAATGGTGATGCGATACTCGCCATCGGCCGGAAAATTGTGTTTGAATTTGATGCCGCCGCGCGTACCCAGCGGCAGGGGCTCATCGGGGTTCTGATTCGCGGCGACCGAGTACTTCACATTCGACATGCGCGCACTGCCCACGGCGAGCCGCGCCACCTGCCGCGCAGCCGTGATGTACTGGTCCAAGAAAGCGGGGGACACGCTCAAAGCGGCCGCGATGTTGTCAAAGCCCTCGACTTGAATGTCCTGCGGCAAGACGTCTGAGCCCTTCACCTCCACACCCACCAGAGCCTTTACCGTCGCGGCGTATTCGGTACGGTTCAGGCGCTGAATCGGTACATATCCCGCTCGCGGACCTTTGGCGCGCGTGTCAAGGACGTTCTCCAGCCAGGCGACGAATGCATCCACATCTCTCTGCGGCGGCTGCGGAGTGCCGGGCGGCGGCATCAAATGTCCGCGCAACTTGCGTAGAGCCTTCTCCCAGATCTGCGCATCATTTTCCGCCGATTGCAGATCCAGGCCGTCCAACGCGAGACCGCCGATCTTGGCGCGCGTGTTGTGGCAGCCGACGCAGTAGGTATTCAGCATGGCGCGGTGCTGCTCGGCGCCCGCAACAGGACTCTGGCCGGTAGCGCGATCCTGTAGCAGGATCAGCGCCGCGCCCAGCGCCAGCATTGCGCCCACTGGAACCAGGCTCTTTGACACCTTGGAAGCTGTCGGGCGATCAACGACTTGCGGGCGAATGTGCATCATAGGGAGCTTTCTTTTTTTACCACAAAATACCGGCGAGTCACAGGGGGGGCTCGATCGCGGAGAGTCCTCCGATGGACGCAGGATGCGGCAAACACCAGTGCTCGCGTCGCGTTGCCGTTGCGCCGAGCCCCGGTTGCCCCGCCGTCGGGATGGGGTGTTGCGCCAGGTCCAGTTCGAGTACTCTGAGAGAAATGCGTTCTCAACTGATCCGGATCATCTTCGTTGCCGGGGTGCTGATTTGCGCCGGAGCCTTACTGGCGCAGTCCGAGCCGGCCGCCGCGCCCGCCGCGAACCTGAATCAACTCATGCGGGGCCTCTTCTTCCCGCTGTCGAATGCCGTGTTCGCGGGCCAAAGGGTGAATCCCGCTGAAATCCCCCGCGCCCCGGAACCGTCCGCTGCCAGCGACCCCCTGACCGGCGTGTTCGGAGGCTGGGAGGCCCTCGAGAACAGCGCGCTCACGCTGATCGATGGGGCCGATCTCCTCATGACGCCTGGCCGGACGTGCAGCAACGGCCGGGAGGTTCCGGTGAAGGCTGCCGACTGGGCCAAGTTCGTGGACCAACTGCGGGATGCCGGCAAAGCGGCCTACAAAGCGGCCCAGTCCAAAAGCATGGAGAGGATCCTTGAAGCCTCCGATACGCTGGCCACCTCGTGCTCAAACTGCCACAACCGGTACCGCCGCGCGAGCCGCTGCCAGTAGCTACGCCAGGTTCAGCACCTTCGCCACTACGTGCTTGTCCTGCGCGATCTTTTTTTGCAGAAGCGTGATCGCGTAGATCAACTGCTCGGGCCGCGGAGGGCAGCCGGGAACGTAAACGTCCACCGGGATCACCTGATTCACCGGCACGAGCGCGTAATTCGAAAACACACCGGTGGAGGTCGCGCAGGCGCCCATCGAGATCACCCACTTGGGCTCGGGCATCTGCTCGTAGAGGCGGCGGATCACCGGGGCCATCTTGTTCGACACGCGTCCGGCGATGATCATCAGGTCGCTCTGGCGCGGCGAGCCGCGCATCACCTCGGCGCCGAAACGCGAGATGTCGTAGCGCGAGGCGATCATCGACATCATCTCGATGGCGCAGCAGGCCAGGCCGAAACTCATCGGCCAGATGGCGTTCTTGCGCCCCCAGTTGATCAGCTTGTCGAGCGACGTCAGCAGGATCGATTCGCCGAATTCGTCCACGGCAGGTTCTTCATCGATGCGCGCAAACAGCTCCGGTGGCTGGCTCAGGTGAAATGGAGTTTCTTCCACGTTGTTTATTATCGCACGGGCGGCCGGAACGCTACACTGGAACATGGAACCCGGCCGCGAACTGCTGGAGCGCGCCGCGGCGCGCTGGGGCATCGAGCTCGAATACGCCGACACCTGGGGCGTACGCCACACGGCCACCTCGCGGGCCATCCGCGCCGCCCTGGCCGGACTAGGCGTGCCCTGCTCGACCGCGGCGGAACTCGAGGCGGCCATGCGCGCCCGCGACCTGGCTGAGTGGAGCCGTCCGTTTCCGCCGGCCTTGGTCCTTTACGAAGACGCGCGAACGCTCGAGTTGCGCGTACCCGAGGAGCGTTCCGGCGCTTCCGTGAAACTGGAATTCGAGTGGGAAAACGGCGACTTGGAGCATCACTGGTTCTGGCTGCCAGAGCTGCCGGAAACCGGACACGCAAAGTTCGACGGCCGAGGTTTCCTGGCCAAGCGCGTTCCACTCGCAACGCTGCGCCTCGGCTATCACCGCCTGCGCGTGTATTGGATGCGCGAGCCCGAACTCGAAATGTTCGGCGAGGCCCGGTTGATCGTCTGCCCCCGGCGGGTCCGCACGATCGACCGGCGCGTTGCGGGCGTTGCAATCAGCCTGTACGGACTCCGCTCGGCGCGCAACTGGGGCTGCGGCGATTTCAGCGATCTGCGCGCGGCCGTCGACGTCTTCGCCGAGGCGGGCGCAACCTTCATCGCCCTCAATCCCTTGCACGCGATTGCCAATCGCGAACCCTATAACACCAGCCCCTACCTGCCGGAATGTTCGCTCTACCGCAATTTTCTGTATCTCGATCCGGAGCGCGTTCCGGGATTCGAGGCCTCGGATGCTCCCGAGACCGAGCGCGCCGAGTTGCGCGCCCTCGAGTTCGTCTCGTATGCGCGAGTAGCTGCTTTGAAACTGCGCGCGCTGCGCCGCGCCTTCAACCGGTTTCAGGCAGCGGGCGGGAGCGATGAACTGACGGCGTTCATCGAATCCGAAGGCGAGCCGCTGGAAGACTACGCCACAGACTGCGCGCTTTGGAGCCGCAATC
>CAZTKA010000035.1:0-27999 GCA_964614015.1 uncultured Bordetella sp.
GCGCGCGGGGTTTTCGCGCGTCGAGTTTCACCGCATGACGCTCGGAACCGTCGCGCTGCACCTCGGTACGAAGTGAAGTCGGGCCTCGCCGGTCACGGCCCGGTGGCGCCGCTCGCGAGACCACCGCGGGCGGGGTTCGCCGCACGGCTGGCAATCACCCCATCCAGCGACCAGGCTCCGCCGCCGCGCGCCGCCACGCTGATGGCGAGCGCCAGCGCGAGCAGGTGATATTCGTAGCCTTCGCCCGTCTGCCTGCCCGTCCAGTTCATGAAAAACCGCGGGTAGAGGTGATTGGCGAAGGGCGCGACCATCATGATGACGCCCACGCCGAGCGCAGCCACACGGCTCAACAGGCCAAGGGCCAGGCCGACGGCGCCGAAGACTTCCGTGAACATGACCAGCAGCGTCACCGGAGCCGGCAGTCCCATCGTGCTCTGAAAAATTTCGATCGTGCCTTGAATGCCGCGCCCGCCGAAGAGGCCGAACATCTTCTGCGAGCCGTGGGCGAAAAAGATCACCGCGAGCACGGCGCGCGCGATGGTCAGCGTGAAGTCATTCCTACTGGTCGGGAACAGCTTACGCCACATGCGGATCTCGCCTCCTGCTCAGGCTATCTTATACAATGCGGAAGGTGAACCGTTGGACGCAAGGCCCGAACGTGGAGGAACTCGCTATGAAACTCAAACTGCTTGCGGCTGCTCTGGCGCTGACCGCCGCCGGTTTCCTTCTTTTCCTGCCTGCGGAGGCGCAGGGCCCCGCCGCCAAAACCGGAGCGCCCAGGCTGACTTTGAAGGTGATGACTGCGGGAGACAACGGCTACGCCACTACGTCCACCATCATCAGCGGCGAACGTGACGCCATCATAATCGATCCGCAGTTCACCAAGAGCGAAGCCATGAAGGTCGCGGCCGCGGTGAAAGCCTCGGGCAAGAACCTGACGGTCGTCTATTCGACGCACGGCCATCCGGATCACTATTTCGGCCTCGCCACGCTGCGCGAGGAGTTCCCGGAGGCCCGCTTCCGCGCGCTGCCGGAAGTGGTGCCGAACATCGAACGCGGCTGGCCGGCCCGCCGCGAGTTCTGGTATCCGGCCTTTGGCGAGGAGCTGCCATCGGCCAAGCCGGTGCTGCCGCAAGGACTGGCGCGGCCCGAGCTGGAACTGGAAGGCGAGGTGTTCCCCATCACCGGTCCGGTGTACGGCGATGGTCCCGGCAACACCTTCGTGTGGATTCCATCGCTGCGGGCCGTGGTGGCAGGCGACATCATCTTCAATCAGTGTCACTTCAATCCTCCGGCCGATCCCGCGCCGCTGTATGAGACGTTTGACAAGATCATGGCGCTGAATCCGGCGATGATCATCGGCGGGCATGAAAAGACCGGCGTGAATCACGATCCCGGGGTGATTCAGTGGATGAAGACATACATCAGCGATTTTCAGTCCTTCCGCGCATCATCGTCGAACGCGGCGGAACTGAAACAGAAGATGCTGGCCAAATATCCAGGGCTGGCGATGGAAACTCTTCTGGAGAACGCGGTGAACGCGGCGTTTCCGGCCGCGGGCAAGGGCAAGGCGAAATAAGCGGCAACGCCCCCAAAGTGAATGACCGGTCTACGCCGGTGGCCGCCGCCGGTGCCAGTCGGTCTGTTTCTGGAATCCGTTGCCGATGCCAATCAACTGATTCTCGTAAAACGCCCGGCCCACCAGTGAAATGGCCACGGGCAAGCCGTTGAGGAAACCGCAGGGCAGCGACAGCGCGGGCAATCCGGCCAGATTTCCGGCCGGGATGATGCCCGAGAGGCCGCCCGCGGGCGGCACGGGTTCGCCAGGGCTTCTGCGGTCGAGCGGATCGCTCACGCGCGGAGCGACTTCGTACCGCGTGGGCGAAAGCAGCACGTGCACATCCAGCATCATTTCGCGGAAGGCATCCTGCACCAGCGAGCGGACCCGCATCGCCCGCAGGTAGTCGGTGGCGGGCAGATCGAGGTAGGATTTCAATCCCGCGATCTGGTGAGGGTCGGCAAGCTGGTCGACCTGGCCGCCGCGGATGAATTCCTCGAAGATCGAGCCGGCTTCGCCCGCCAGAATCGTGTTCAACAGCGCCCCGTAGGGGAAATCGGGGAGCTTCACTTCCTTGAGGCGGTAGCCGAGTCCCTGGATCACCTCCAGCGCGGCGGTGAAGGTGGCGCGCGCGCCCGCATCTTCCCAGCCCTCAAAATCGGCGGGCGCGTAGCCGATGGTAATCTCCTCCGGCTTGCGGTTGAACTGCGGCGTATAGCTGAAGCCGCGGCCGGCCGAACCGCGGTCTTGCGCATCGCCGCCCGCGATCTCGTGCAGCACCAGGGCGCAGTCTTCGGCCGAGCGGCACATGGGCCCGATCTTGTCGAGCGTCCAGGAAAGCGCCATCGTCCCGCGCCGGCTGACGAGCCCGTAAGTCGGCCGCAACCCGGTGACGTTGCAGAAGGCAGCAGGCGTGAGAATCGAGCCGGATGTCTCCGAGCCCAGCGCGAACGTGACCAGTCCGGCGGCAACCGCCGCGCCCGAGCCGCTGGAGGATCCCCCGCTCCAGCGCTCGCGGTTCCATGGGTTCAGTCCGGGGCCGGTGAGTGAGGCTGCGGCCGACCGGTAATTGCCCCCGCCGGCGAGCTCGATCATGGCCAGTTTGCCGATTAGAATCGCGCGTGCCGAATTCAGTTTTTCGATGACGCGCGCATCTTCGGGAAATACTTGTCCGGCAAAGGGGCGCGCGCCCCACGTGGTTGGGTGGCCCTTCACCGCAATCAGGTCCTTGACGCCGTAGGGGATGCCCTGTAGCGGGCCGCGCGTGCGCCCGCGCCTCAATTCCTGGTCCACGTCGCGGGCCTGGCGGATCGCCTGCTCGCGCAGGGAGAGCGCGAGCGCGTTGTAGCGCGGCGCCTCGCGCTCAAGACGTTCCGTGAAAGCGCGCGTGAGCTCGAGGCAGGAGAACTCCTTGGCGCGGAGCCTGGCGCTCAGTTCGCTGATGGTGGCAAAGAAGACGTCGTTATCGATCGCCATGGCGCCTGGTCACGTTCGCGGTTGAAAGCGCATGGCCGGCTCAGTGGACATCGACAGTGGAACGGCGCGAACAATTTGCGCCGCGGTCCGGAGTTGCGCGCGTGCCTGCTCAAGTTCGACATCCGGCGAAACCGGCTGGGGCGCCTGCGCCTGGAGAGTCGCGCCCGCAGCTGCCGTGAGCAGAGTCCGGGCGAGCGTGCGCCGGCTGACTTTCATACGGCCATGGTAGCGCAGCTCGGCATTTTATTCTCCGCCCCGGAAGGCAGTCTGCTCCTGCCTCCGGCGGCGCGGGCTCGGCCGGGTCATGCAGTCGTACAATAAGTGAGTCATGCCTGCGCGACCCCCAAGGTTTCGCTCCGCAACTGTGGCGCTCGCGCTGTGGAGCGTTGTGCTTCTTGCGCGATCCGCCGCGGCGGCCGATCTCACCGTGCTGGTTTCCGGAGCCTTCACGGAGGCCTACGGCCAGTTGGTTCCGCAATTCGAAATGGCCACGGGCCACACGGTCAGGACGGCCTACGGCGCCTCGATGGGCAACGCACCCGACTCGATTCCCGTGCGCCTCCAGCGCGGCGAGCCCGCCGACGTGGTGATCATGGCCGCCGAGGCCCTCGACGCGCTGACTCAGAGCGGGCAAGTGCGCGCCGGGAGCCGTGTCGACCTGGTGCGCTCGCGTATCGGCATGGTGGTGCGGGCCGGAGCGCCCCGGCCAGACATCAGCACGGTCGAGGCGCTGAAGCGCACGCTGCTCGAGGCCAGCTCGATTGCGTATTCGGCCAGCGCCAGCGGAACGTATCTTTCGGCGGAATTGTTCCCACGGCTCGGCATTGCCGATCAGATCAAGGCCAAATCCAAGCGCATCGAAAGCGAGCGCGTGGCGGCCGTGGTCGCGCGGGGCGACGCCGAGATCGGCTTCCAGCAGATCAGCGAGCTGCTGCCCGTGGCCGGTGTCGACTTCGTTGGGCCCCTCCCTGCCGGAGCGCAGCGGGTGACCGTGTTCTCTGCGGGCGTTACGGCGCGCTCGAAGCAGGACGCCGCCGCCAGGGCGTTGATCGAGTTTCTCGCGTCGCCCGCGGCGGCGCCCGTGATCGTCAAGACGGGCCTGGAACCGGCGGCCGCGCGCTGAGCCAGAGTCCCGGGCGCGGGCATGAAGGGCGCGCGCCAGGGCCGCCGAAGTTTCGTATGATGACACAAGCGTGCGGCTGTCCATCATCAAATCGCTCTACGTCCAGGTTCTGATCGCCATCGCGGCCGGCATCACTCTGGGTTTCGCCGCGCCCTCCACCGGCGCGGCGATGAAGCCGCTAGGCGACGGCTTCATCAAGCTGATCAAGATGATCATCGCCCCGGTGATCTTCACCACAGTGGTGCTGGGCATCGCCGGAACCAAAGACCTGAAGCGCGTCGGCAAGACCGGCGGCCTCGCGCTGCTGTACTTTGAACTCGCCAGCACGCTGGCGCTGATCGCCGGCCTGGTGATCGTCAACGTAGTGCGCCCGGGCGAGGGCATGAACGTCGATCCGCGGACGCTCGATGCCAGCGCGCTTTCGGCCTACACCGGCGCGGGCAAGATGGAAAGCGTCAAGGACTTTCTCCTCAACCTGATTCCGGCGACCTTCGCCGACGCATTCACCAAGGGCGAGATCCTGCAAGTGCTGCTGCTTTCGGTTCTGTTCGGCATCGCGCTCCAGCGGCTGGGAGCGCGCGAGTCAGCGCTGTTCCAATGGATCGAGCAGCTCTCGCACGTGCTGTTCGGCATCGTGCGCATCATCATGTACGCCGCCCCGGCCGGCGCGTTCGGCGCCATGGCCTTTACGATCGGCGCGTACGGCTTGGGAAGCCTCACCTCGCTCGCCAAACTGATGGCGACGTTCTATCTCACCTGCCTGACGTTTATCTTCGTGGTGCTTGGCGCGGTCGCGCGGCTGCACGGGTTCAGCATTCTCCGGCTGATCCGTTACATCAAGGAAGAAATGCTGATCGTGCTGGGAACGTCTTCCTCGGAGCCGGCGCTGCCGCGGCTCATGGCGAAGCTCGAAGGCCTGGGCGCGGGCCGGGCCACCGTCGGACTTGTGGTTCCGACCGGTTACTCGTTCAATCTCGACGGCACGGCGATTTATCTGACCATGGCCGCGGTGTTCATCGCACAGGCCACCAACACGCCGCTGACCCTGTTCCACCAACTCACGCTGCTGGCAGTGCTGCTGCTGACCTCGAAAGGGGCCGCGGGCGTGACCGGCAGCGGATTCATCGTACTGGCGGCGACGCTCGCGGCGGTAGGGCAGGTTCCCGTGGCGGGACTGACGCTGATCCTGGGCATCGACCGCTTCATGTCGGAGGCGCGTGCGCTCACCAACATCGTCGGCAACGCGGCGGCGACGCTGATCGTCGCGCGGTGGACGGGCGATCTGCATGTGGAAACGATGCGCAAAGGGCTGCGGGAGCTTGCGCCGCAACCCGCCCGCGCCGGCGCGGCCGAAGCCCACGAACCCGTCACCAGCCCGCGTTAGCGCCGCACCTGCTGCCATGCCGCCCGCAACCGCGCCTCGCCGGTGGCCTCTGCGGCTGTCGCCACGCGGGCGCGGTCTTCTTCGCGCGATGTGAAAGCGTGATGGCGGCGGTGCGGTGTTATACTTGATCCTGCGCCGGGCGCCGGTTAGACGGCAACCCGGCTCCTAACCCTTCCAGTGGAGGCGAGTATGTACAAGAAGTTCCTGGCTGCCGCGGCGCTCGCGACTCTTGCGATTGTTTGGGTGGTGTCGGCACAGAGCGACGCCCAAACCGCGATCAACAATTCTCTCAAAGCGATGGGGATGGAGAACGTCAACACGCTGACGATCAGCGGCGAGGGCGGCGACGGATTCGTCGGGCAACAGTTGAATCCGCATTCCGATTACTGGCGCTGGTATAAGAACAAGAACTTCGTCCGGGGCTACGATTTTCAGGCCAAGGGCTTCCGGACGCAGCGCCTGCGCGGCGAGGGCAACATCCCTCCTGGCGGCGGCGCGGGCACCGCGACCCCGGCGCCGGTTCAGACGCAGAACGTCGTCACGATGGCAAACGCCTTCAACGCTCAGATGGAGATGGCCATGACCCCGGTTGGCTTCCTGAAGGCCGCCTCGGCCAACAACGCGACGGTTTCCATGAAAACCGAACAGGGCAAGCGCTACACCGTGCTGAGCTACCCGGCCGAGGTCGCCGGCGCCGCCCCGTACAAGACCACCGTCAGCGGTTCCATCAATGCCGACGGCCTGGTGGAGAAAGTTGAGACGGTCGTGCATAACGATTTCTTCGGCGACATGAAGTGGGAGGCTCTGTTCACCGGTTACAAGGATTTCGGCGGCGGCCTGAAGTTCCCCTCGCAAATCGTACAGCGCCAGGGCGGTCCCAAGCTGTTTGAACTGGCCGTGTCCGACGTTAAGGTAAATCAGCCCGTTGACTTGACGCAGCAGGCCAAGGGCGGTCCCGGCGGCGGCAAGGGCGGCCCGGGAGGAGGCAAAGCCGGCGACGGCAAGGGCGGCGACTTGAAGGGGCTTCCTCCGCTGGCCGAGGGCAAGGGGGCTCCGCCGGACGCGAAGGGCAAGGGCGGACCTCCCGGAGGCGGCCGCGGCGGTCCCGGCGCGGCGCCGCTGGAACCGGAGGATTTGGGCGGCGGTTTCTGGCTGTCGCGCTCCGGTTATGGCGCCATCATCGCCGACTTTAGGGATTACATCATCATTGTGGAGGGTGGGCAGAACTACGCGCGCGGAGAAACGCTGATCGCCGAAGCCAAGCGCCTGATTCCGAACAAGCCCATTCGCTACGTGATTAACACGCACACGCATTCGGATCACGCCGGCGGATTACGCGCCTTCGTCGCCGAAGGCGTCACCATCGTCACGCACGAAGGCAACAAAGGCTACTACGAGCGCGTACTCGCCAATCCCCACACGCTGGTGCCCGACAAACTCCAGCAGATGGCCAGCAAGCCGCGGATCCGGGTCGAGTACGTGGGCGACAAGCGCGTGTTCACAGATGGAACGCACATCATCGAAACCCATCACCTCAAGGGCAGCACGCACAATCAGTTCATGCTGATCGTCTATCTGCCCAAACAGAAGATCCTGCTCGAGGCCGACGAGTTCAACGTGCCCGGCCAGGTCGCGACCCAGCCTCCGGCCACTGTCAACGCGTACCAGGCGAACCTTTTGGCGAGGATCGAGGAATTGAAGCTCGATGTCGAGCGGATCATTCCCGTGCATCTGCCTGGGGACAACCGCAAGGTGGCGTTTTCGGAATTGCTCATGGCCGCGGGATGGCCCTGAGTGGCTACGGCCAGAGAGCGACATCGGGCGGGGCGCTCAGCTCCGCCCGTTTCTTTTCGGGCGCCGCGGCCGGGGTCAAAAGCGCAGCACTGGCAGGATGCCCGCTTCGTGCAGACCGCCGGCGGTCAAACCGCCGATCGCTACATCAACGATCCGGTTCTCCTCCCGCGGCCGCGCCAGCGCGATCTTCAGGTAGTTGTCGCTCAAGGCCGCGCACCCGTCTTCCATGGTCACGGCTGAAAGCGTGCGGCCGATCATCGCACGCCGGTATTCGGCGTTCTTGCGCGCGGCCAGATGGCGCAACACATGCGTGCGGTGCTTGCGGACCTCCATGGGTACCTGCCCCGGAGCATCGGCGGCGGGCGTGCCCGGCCGCGCCGAGTACGTGAACACATGCAGGTAGGTGAAAGGCAGGCTATCGATGAACGCGCGCGACTCCTCGAACTCGGCGTCGGTCTCGCCGGGAAAGCCGGTCATGACGTCGGCGCCCACGGCGCAGTCCGGCATGCGCTCCCGCGCCTTCCGGATCCGGTCTTCGTAATGCCGCGGCCGGTATTTTCGATGCATGCGCCGCAGCACGGCGTCGGAGCCTGATTGCAGGGGCGCGTGCACGTGCTTGGCGATGCGCGGGGAAGCGGCCATCAGATCCAGCAGTGCGTCCGAGAAATCCATCGGCTCGACTGAGCTGAGGCGCAGGCGCTCAACCGGAGTCTCTTCCAGCAGCCGCCGCACCAGATCGACAAGACGAAGGCGCCCTTCCGAAGGCCGCAGGTCGCGGCCCCACCGCCCCAGATTGATGCCGCTCAGCACCACCTCGCGATACTTCGCCGCGAGCGCGCGGACTTGCGCCACGACGTCCTCCGGCGGTGCGCTGCGGCTGCGCCCGCGCACGTATGGGATCACGCAGAAAGAGCAGCGGTTGCCACACCCGTCCTGAATCTTCAAGTTCGGCCGCGTGCGGCCGCCGAGCGCTTCTTCGGCCGGCGTACTGAGAAAGTCCTGCTGCGCGAAGATGTCGCCGGTGTGGACTTCGCCGTGGTACTCGGCCGCACGTGTGATCAGATCCGCGATGTGGGTCTTGTGCGAGTTGCCGACTACGAGCGACACGCCAGGCAGAGCCGCGATCTCCTTGGGAGCACGCTGGGCATAGCAGCCGGTGACCAGAATCCGCGCCTCAGGCCGCGAACGGTGGATGCGGCGGACGGTCTGGCGCAGCTCATCGTCGGCCCTGGCGGTCACGGTGCAAGTGTTCAGCACCACCAGGTCGGCTTCAGCGAGGTCCGCCGCCGCTCCCAGACCCTTCGCGGAAAGCGCGGATTCGAGGGCGGCGCCGTCGGCCTGCGAGGCCCGGCAACCGAAGGTCTTGACCAGAAAACGCTGCAAACCAATATTGTACCGTCCGGCTCCGGCCGGGCCCAGATACCAGAAACATCCGGAATGAAGACCGCGCGCCCGCCGCCGATGGATCTCGTGGATATGCCCGGCGAACGCATGCTCTCCCAGGAGGAGATCGACAATGTATTCCGCAAGAGCCAGCACGCCGGACAGGAGCAGGCCCAGCTCAAGGCGCAGGTGTACGATTTCCGCCGGCCCGACCGGATCGCCAAGGACCAGCTCCGCGCTGTTCACCTGCTACACGAAAACTTCGCGCGCAGCCTTGCATCGAGTCTTTCGGCCTATCTGCGCGCCTTTGTCGCCGTGAACCTCGTGAGCGTGGAGCAATTGACGTTCATGGAGTTCGCGCGCATCCTGCCTTCGCCCACTCTGCTCATGGCGCTCGGCATGAAGCCCTATGACGGCAGCGCCATCCTGGAGCTGAACCCCTCGCTCGTGTTCCCGGTACTGGAAATGCTGCTCGGCGGCACCGGCCAGAGCGGGGCGAAAATCGAGCGGGAGATCACCGAAATCGAGCGCAACATTCTGGACGGTTTGGTTCGCATCATCCTCAACGACCTGCGCGCCGCCTGGCAGCCGGTCACCACCATCGAGTTTTCCGTCGAGAGCCACGAAACCGAACCGCAGTTAATGCAGATCCTCGCGCCCAATGAAGCCGTGGTGGCCATCGGAATGGAAGTGCGGCTGGGGGAGACGGCGGGCATCATGAACCTGGGCATCCCGTCGATCACGGTCAAGATGCTGCGCCAGAGATTCGACCAGCAATGGACCCTGCGCAAGACGCGCGTCAGCGAGGATGACCACGCGCGGATCCTGCGATTGATCCAGCCCGCCCGGATGGAGCTGGAAGTCGCCCTGCGCGGTCCCACGCTACCGGTCGCGGATCTGTTGGAGATGAGCGAAGGAGATATTCTGGCCTTCGACTACCCCCTCGATCGCCCCCTGGATCTCCTGGTCAACGGCGAACTCAAGTATCGGGGCGAGGCGCTGGCCTCGGGCAATAAACGCGCCTTCCGCGCTGTGGAACTGGTGTGGGACAAGAGCTGAGGCTCGCCCGGCGGCATCAGGCGCTCCCCTGACTCGCTTCCGGCGCGACGAATTCCAGCCCCAGGTGAAACCAGCCCGCCACGGGCAAACAATAGCGCACTTCTGCGACGTTGACTGCGTCCCGGTGTTGGATCTGGACGAGCGCTCCTGCGTGAAGTGGCCTGCGCACCCGGACTTTCGCACCTCCCGCCGAGAGATCCAAAACTTCGCCTTCCAGTGCCAGCGCTGAAAACGGGCGCAGCATCTTCAACTGCGCCGGACCCCCTGCGGGCTGACGCATTTCCCGGCGGCGATCAAAGGGCCGCGCCCGCGTGTCCGCTTCCGCCAGCGCCTCCGGGGAAGGCTCGGTCACCGGGAGCAAACGAACCGTGAAGTAAAACGTACTTCCGCTTTTCCCGTCGCTTTCCACCCGGATCCGCCCTCCCATCATCTCCGCCAACTGCGCGCAGATCGCCAGGCCCAGACCCGTGCCGCCGAATTTGCGGCGCATCGAATTGTCGACTTGCGAGAAAGGCTCGAAAATCCTGCTCTGCTGGTCGGCCGGAATCCCCATGCCGGTGTCGCGCACGCGGAACGTCAACATGCCGGAATCCTGGGGCGAGGCATCCACACTGAGCGAGACTTCGCCGGAGGAGGTAAACTTGATCGCGTTTCCGAGGAGGTTCGAAAGGATCTGCCGCAGGCAGTTTGCGTCTCCCAGCAGCACGGCGGGCACACCGCGCTGAATGTCCCAGCTCAGGTGAAGATCCTTTTCCTGCGCGGCCGCCGCGAATTCCCTGATAACTCCGTCCACTAAATCCCGCAGCCAGAAATGCCTCTCCCGCAGCAGGTACTTCCCGGACTGAATTCTGGCCATGTCAATGATGTCGCTGAGAATGGTCAACAGGGAGTACGCCGAGTCCTTCGCCACGTTGAGATGCCCGCGTTGCTCCTCCGTCAGCTCCGAATCCAGCACGATTTCGGTCAGGCCAATAATGCCGTTCAGGGGCGTGCGCAGCTCGTGGCTCATGTTAGCCAGGAACTCGCTCTTGGCCTGACTGGCTACTTCGGCGGCGCGCTTGGCGACCTCAAGCGCGGCGTCGGCTTGCTTCCGAGCCGTGATGTCCCGGCAAATCGACGACATGCCGAGCAACCGCCCCTGACTGTCTTCGATGGGCGAAACGATCACGGATGCATAAAATTGTGAGCCATCCTTTCGCACGCGGCGGGATTCGTAGCGCGGAGGGTGCTGGCGTTTCGCGACGCGACTCAGATCATCGAAACACTCGTTTTGGAGATCCTCCGGAAAGGTGAAAATAATATGCCTGCCGATCGCCTCCTCTTCCGTATAGCCGAACAATCTCTCGGCGCCGTGATTCCAGCTTACGATCACTCCGTCGGGGTCGGTACCCACGATGCTGTCGTCGGAGGATTTCACAATGGAGGACAGATACGCCAGACCGCCCTGCGCCTCGCGGTATTCGGTCATGTCGCGGATCAGGACCAAGGTTCGGCCTTCGCCGTCTCCCGGAATCGGCCCGAGCATGATATCAACGGGAACATGACGTCCGTCTTTGTGCAGGGCGACTAGTTCGTACATCCCCATGCGCCGGATCTGCGGCTGTGCGGCGAAGCGCGATCTTAGCCGCGTGTGCCCGCTGCGCAGCGGCTCCGGGATCAGAACCTCCACGGTCTGGCCGGCGAGTTCCGCCGGGCTCCAACCCAAAATTCGCTCGATCGCCGCGTTGGATTGCAGGATGCGGCCGGAGCTGTCGGCCACCACCACGGCGTCCGGCATGGCGTCGACCAGCGCCTCGAGCTGGCGCTGGCGGCGTTGCAGCTCCTCGTCAGTTTGTTTGATAGCGGTAATATCCCTGGCGATGCCAGCGATGCCTGTCAGATTTCCCTGCTCGTCGAGGAGCGGCACGGTCGAGTCTTCGATCCAGCGATACTCTTTGGTTACCGCGTGTTGCAGGCGATAGACTCTGGTGCGCGGCTGGCGGAGGCGGAACATTTCCTGCGTTTGCTCAACCACGCCCACAACGTCATCGGGATGCATGATGCGGCTCCACAGACCGGGATCCTCGATGAATTGTTCCGGCTTGTACCCCAGGAGGCGGAACGTGCCGGCCGAAATAAACTCTACCCGCCCCTGAAGGGGATCACCTTGGGTTCTGACAATGTAAATCGCTGCGTCGAATTGTCGCCATACTTCTTCATAAGATTCCGGCATAAATCATAATTTAGGTACATTAAGAATGATTCAGATTCGCCTTCGCGTACTTAGTCATTCTTGCACAATGTGTTCTTGGAATGGAAGGCCGCTTGCGGACTGCACTAAACGCTCTATGAGCGCCGTGCGTCATATTAATGAAGGGATGTCTGCCCGCGCTGGAGGAATCCCGGTAACTTACTGATTTTATGGCCACAGGCGAGCGTATTGTCCCCAAGGACCCGGCCCAGCAGGCCGAGCAAGCCCGCGCCCTGGCCGAACGCTATTATCACGAATTCGTCGACCTGCGCGAAGCCCGCATCGACCACGACCTGTTCCACTCCATCCCGGTGGACCTGATGTTCCGCTACAACTTCGTGCCGATTCAGGCGCACAACGGAACGCTCGAGATCGCCCTGGCCGATCCGCGCAACCTGAGCCTGATCGACGAGCTAGGCATGCTGCTGGGCAAGAAACTGCGGGTCAAGGTAGCCACGCTGGCGCAGATCTCGGATCTTCTCAAAAAGACGGAGCAGTCCCAGCGCGTATTGGAAGAAGTCACCGAAGGTTTCACGCTGGACGTGGTCGGCGACGAAGAGAATCCGGACGAAACGCTGTCCATCGACCGGCTGACGGCCGGAGATTCCGACATCGCGCCGGTGATCAAACTGGTGGACACGACCATCTTCAACGCGCTCGAACGGCGCGCGAGTGACGTGCACATCGAGACGCGCGACCAGGAAGTGGCCATCAAGTACCGTATCGACGGCGTGCTGCACTACGCCATGCCGCCCATCGCCAAGGACTGGCACTCGACTATCATTTCGCGCATCAAGGTGATGAGCGAACTGGATATCGCCGAGCGGCGCATTCCCCAGGACGGCCGTTTCCGGGTGCGCTATAAGAACCGCCTGATCGACTTCCGCGTCTCCATCATGCCGACGGTATACGGCGAGGACGCCGTGCTGCGCGTGCTCGACAAGGAATCGATGAGCGAGAAATTCGCCAGCCTGTCGCTCGACGTAGTCGGTTTTTCAACGAACGATCTGATCAAGTTCCGCCGCTACATCAAGGAGCCCTACGGCATGGTGCTGGTCACCGGACCCACGGGCTCCGGCAAAACCACCACGCTGTATGCGGCGCTGAGCGAGATCAAGAACGACGAAGACAAGATCATCACCATCGAAGATCCGGTGGAGTATCAGATCAAGGGCATCACCCAGATCCCGGTGAACGAAAAGAAGGGACTGACCTTCGCGCGGGGGCTGCGGTCGATTCTGCGCCACGATCCGGACAAGATCATGGTGGGCGAAATCCGCGACCAGGAGACCGCGCAGATCGCCATCAACGCGGCGCTCACCGGACACCTGGTGTTCACCACAGTTCACGCCAACAACGTGTTTGACGTACTGGGGCGCTTCCTCAACATGGGCGTCGAGCCTTACAACTTCGTGAGCGCGCTCAACTGCATTCTGGCGCAGCGGCTGGTGCGCGTGATCTGCCCGCACTGCAAGAAAGCGGTCACGTATCCGGACGGTTATTTGGCGGAAAGCGGTCTCGATCTGGCAGCCTGGCGCGGCGTGACGTTTTATGAAGGTCCGGGCTGCTTTGAATGCGGCGGCACCGGATTCCGGGGGCGCAGCGCCATCACCGAACTGCTGGACCTGACCGAGCCCATCCGCGAGCTGATTCTCGACAAGCGCCCGTCTTCGGAAATCCGGCGCAGGGCGCGCGAGGAAGGCATGACCAGCTTGCGGGAATCCGCGCTCGAGAAAGCGCGCGAAGGCACGACCACGCTGCGGGAGATCAACAAAGTCACCTTCATCGAAGGCTGAGCGCGCCCATGTCCTTGTGGAGAGCCATCACGCGAATCGCGCAGGAGCCGCCGCCGGCCAACGTGTTCGAGCTGTCGGAGGCGGGCATCGCCTATTCGATCCACGGCAAGCGTGGGTTTGAGGCGCTGCCGGCCGGAGCGTTGCTGGCGTCTCCGATCGAGGATAATCTCCGCGTGCCCAATGCCGTCGCGGATGCGATCCAGCGCATCGCGCCCGCCAACGGCGGCGGCAAGAAGCGCCGCCCGGCGGCAGTGATCCTGCCGGATCACGCGGTGCGGGTGAGCCTGCTGGATTTCGATTCTTTCCCGGCCTCGCACGAGGAACGGCTGGCGCTGGTGCGCTTTCGCCTCAAGAAAACCCTGCCGTTCGATATCGATTCGGCCTCGGTGAGTTACTGGGTGCGGCCCAGCAACGGCGGCAGGAAAGAGGTCGAGGTGGTCGCGGCAACCGTGGCGCTGGAGATTCTGGCGCGCTACGAGGCTCTGTTCCGCAACGCGGGTTTCCATCCGGGCGAAGTGACTTCGTCCGCGCTGGCCGCCCTCGAGCTGTATCGCGACTCCGGCGTCGCGGTGGTCGCCAAGCTGGCGGGAAATATTCTGACCGTGATGGTCCTTGATGACGGCCAGCTCAAGCTGTTCCGCTGCGTGCCGGTGGAAGCGCCAAGCGACGACGAAATCCTGGGCGTGCTGCATCCGACGTTTGCCTACATCGAGGACGAACTGGGCCGCTCCGCCGGCAAGCTGGTGACGTGCGGCCTGGAACGCGTTCCGGCCGGCTTGAGGGCGCCGGCCGAGCCGCTGCGCAGCCGGCTGGGTCCGGTGAACGGATTCAACGCGGGACTGCTCGGATACCTGGAGGCGGTTTAATCGAAGACGATGCGGATTCCCATCAATCTGGCGAGCGAGCCCTTTCGCCGCGACCGCGCCAAGCTGGTCGTGACGGCCGTCTGTGCTGTGGCGCTGGTGGCGCTGCTGGGAGTCCAGACGCTGCTCATTCTGGGCGAACGCGAGCGCGCCGCCGAGAACCGCGGCCGCGTCACCCGCTTGAACGCCGAACTGGCTGAGATCCGCGCCGGTCAGGCCAAAGCGGACGCCACCATCCAGGAGCCCGCCAACGCCGAGGTCTTGCAGCGCAGCGTGCTCCTGAACACGCTGGTCGCGCGCAAGGGGATCAGTTGGACCCGGCTGTTCGCCGATATCGAACAGGTGCTGCCGAACAACGTCCGCCTGATTCAGGTGCGCCTGCCGCAAGTCAACATCCGCAACGAGGTGATCCTGGATATGGAAGTCGGCACGGCCGATCCGAATCAGGCCATCGAGTTCACCAGCCGCCTGGCCGCGAGCGACCTGTTCGGTCCCGCCACGCTGCTGCGCTCCGACCCGCCTTCGCAAAATGAGCCGCTGTACAAATACCGGCTGACGGTGAGCTATGCCCAGAAACTCTAAAGGCAGGGGCCAGGGGCCGGGAGCCAGGGGCCAGGGGAATCTCGCGCGCAACGCGCGTGTTGTGCTGGGTGCCCTGCTGTTGTTCAACCTGGTCGCGGCCGGATTGGTGTTGTATCCGCCGGGAGGCTCGGCCGAGGCGCTCGAACAGCATCTCGTCAGCTTGCAATCGGCAGTGGCGCAGGCGCGCCTGCGCCTGGAACGGAGCCGCGCGCAGGCCGAATCCGTCGCGAAAGGCCGCATCGAAGGCGACCAGTTCCTGAAGGAATATTTCGTCGCACGCCGCGAGCTGCCGTCGACGCTGCTGGCCGAATTGAACAAAATCGCCGATCAAGCCAAGATCCGTGACCGCGGCAGCGCCTATTCGATCGAGAGAATCGAAGGCTCCGAAACGCTCAACATGCTGACCATCAGCGCCAATTTCGAGTGCACCTACCGCCAGTTGCTCGATTTCGTGCGCCAAGTGGACCGCTCGCAGAGTTTTCTGATCATCGAATCGCTGAGCGCCGCGCCGCAGCCCAATTCGAATCTGCTGACCGTGGCGATGAAGATGGACGCCTTTGTGCGCGACGACGGCATGCCGTTGGAGCTTGCATCCGGGGAGATCGCGCAATGAAGTGGCTTCCGACAGGCATTGGCGCCGAGCCGAAGAAGCTGGTCCTGCTGGCCGTGCTGCTGGCCGCCGTGCCCGCCGTCTATGTTTACAACAGCCAGCCCGATATCCCGCCGGGCGTGACGGCGCCTCCGGCTGGCGTTTCGACTTCGCCCACGGCCTCTGTGACGCAGCCCCGGCCTCCTGTGCGGCGCGCGGCGCCGCCGCCCCGCATCAATGAAGATTTTCGCCCGACACTGAACCTGCCCGAGGATTTCGACATCAGCACGATCGATCCGACGCTGAAACTGGATCTGCTGGCGCGCGTGCGCTCGGTGGGGGATGCCGGCGGCAGGCGCAGCCTGTTCGAGTTCTACACGCCGCCGCCGGAGCCGCCCAAGGTGGAACCGATCAAGCCTGGACCGCCGAAGCCGGCCGAAACTCCCAAGCCGGCTCCGCCGCAGGTGACCAGCGTGAAGCCTCCGCCGCCGCCGATCCCGCTGAAGTTTTACGGCTACTCGGGCGCGGCGCGCGAGGGAAAGCTGCGCGGCCTGTTCGTGGACGGCGAAGAAACGTTCGTGGTCAGCGCGGGCGATACGATCCGCAACCGCTATCGTGTCACGCGCATCGGCGTCGAAACCGCGGAGGTGGAAGATCTGACGGCCAGCTTGACGCAGACGTTGCGGATTGTCCCGAAATGCGACGATAAAGAAGACCGGTGCAAGTAGTGAGACGCCAGGACCAACGCGGTTTCGCTCTGCTGGCCATCTTCCTGATGTCCGCAACGATCGCGCTGATGCTGTACGCGCAGTTGCCGCGCCTGGCCTTCGAGAACGAGCGCGAAAAGGAGCAGCTCCTGATCGACCGAGGCGAACAGTTTGTGCTCGCCATCCGGCGCTTCACGAAAGATTACGGGCGCTTTCCCGCGACCCTGAAGGAGCTCGAGGAAACCAACCGCAAACGCTACATCCGGCGCATTTACACCGACCCGTACACGGGCAAAGACGAATGGCGTTTGATTCATTCGAACGGGTCGCAGTTGACCGATTCGCTCGTGGAGAAGGCGCCGCTCGCCGATGGGACTACTGGAAGCTCCTCCCCGGCGAATTCGCAACAGAACCAGCAGCAGCAAGTCAATGCGGCCGTGCTGCAACGATCGAGCGATCAAACGCTGCCCGGAAATCAAACCTTCTTTCAGAATCCGGGACAGAACCCCGCGCAGCCGCCGGGCTTCCCTCCGGGCGTGCCGGTTCCCAACGGCGTGCAGATCGGCAATCCGCAACTGGCGCAGCAGTTCCCCGACCAGCAGTTCCCCGGACAACCGTTTGCGGGCCAACCGGGCATCGCACCTCTGCCCGGAGCGGCCGGCCAGCCTGTCAATTTGTTTCCGGGGCAGCCGCCCGCCCAGCAACAGGGGAAAGCGGCGGGGCCGCAATTTCAGCCCCAGTTTCCCGGACAACAATTCATCGGACAGCAGTTTGCCGGACAGCCTCCGCCGCCCGGATTTCAGATCGGGCCAAACGGGCAGTTGATTCCGGAGGCTCCGGGCACGCCGAATTTCGGAGCGCAGCCTTTCTCAAATCAGCAGCCCGGGCCGTCACAGCCGGGACAGCTTGGGCTGGGAACGGCCGGCCAAGTTTTCGGGGGTCAGCCCGGCCAGCAACCTCAGAATACGAACACGCCCGGAGGCGCCGCGCTGCCGCCCTCCAATCCCAATGCGGCCGGCATCATAAATCAACTTCTAACGGGAGCAGGGGGCGGGAGCTCGGGGTTCTCCTCGGCATTCGCAGCTGCGAACAGCGCGGTCGCCGGTATTGCGGGCGTCGCCAGCCTGCACAAAGGTCCGACGATCAAGGTGTACAACGAACGCACGAAGTACGAAGAGTGGGAATTCGTTTACCGGCCCGCGGCGCCGCTCACCGGAGCCGCGCCGGCCGGCAACACGGGAGCCGCGCCGGGCGGAAACACCGGCACGCCCAATCCGAACACGCCGTTGCCTCGCAACGACGGTAAAGGGCTGAACAACGATCCGATGTCTCGCCAGGGGCCACCGCCTCCACCGCCTCCGAACTCCCCCTTCCCGAATCCGGGCCGCGGCGGACAGATTCCCATCCAGCTCGGCGCCCCTCTCGGCGGACGCCGCTAACTACCTCCCCGCTGGAGCTCCGCTGCCATTGGCGCGCGCTTCCGCCCGGGCTAACGCACGTGCGGCTCGTTTCTTCTGGCGCTCCAGCGCGAGCAGTTCCTTGCGGCGGCGCGTCTTGACCTGCTCATCCACTTTGTACCAGAACTTGCGGAAATAGTCGGCCGCGGAAACCATCCCGAATGCCACGACAGCCCACATCGCCCACCCGCCGAACGCCGCCAGTGCCGGCCAGTGAATTCCCCCGATCACCAGCGCGATCGCGGTCACCTGCGACGCCATCTTGGTCTTGCCGAGATCGCTCGCCTCGATGGTGAAACCCGCGGCGGAAGCGATCGAACGCAGTCCGCTTACCGCGAACTCACGCCCGATGATCAGGATCACCACCCACGCCGAGACCCGGTCGATCTGTACGAGCGCCACCAGCGCGGAGGAAACCAGCAGCTTATCTGCGATCGGATCGAGCAGCGTGCCGACGGTCGTGATTTGTCCCCATCGCCGCGCAAGATAGCCGTCGATCAAATCCGTGGCCGCCGCGGCCAGGAACACCGCCAAGCCGAACAATTCCTTGGGGATACCGAAAGCGCTCAGCCAGTGAAACAGATCCTCGGACAGCAGCGCCGCCACGAGCAGAGGCACGAAGAAAATGCGCAGCAGCGTCAGCAGATTGGGCAGATTCATCCGGAGTTACTCTATGAATATAGCGTGCCTTCAGCCATAAATCTCGGCTAACGCGCCAAAGACTTCCGGATAATCGAAGGTGAAACCGGCCCGGGTGATCGCATCCGGCATCGCCCTCTGACTTGCCAGCAGCACCTGCGCCATCTCTCCGAAGAGCAACTTCAGCAGGAAGGCGGGGATGGGAAACACCGCCGGGCGATGCAGAGCCGCGGCGAGCGCTCGCGTGAATTCGGCATTGCGCACCGGATGCGGCGATACCGCGTTGAAGACGCCGCGCACGGTGGATTCCGGCAACAGGAAGGCGATCAGCCGCACCAGGTCCTGCAAGTGGATCCAGGACATCCACTGGCGCCCGTTGCCGATCCGGCCGCCCAGGCCCAGGCGGAAAGGCGTGCTCATTTTCTCCAGCGCGCCTCCGCCGCGCCCTAACACCATGCCGATGCGGATCCGCGCCACTCGCACACCCAAGGTTTCGGCGGCGATCGCTTCGCGCTCCCAGGCCGCGGCGACCTGCCCGAGGAAGTCGTTCGACGGCGGTTCGGATTCGAGCAGTACGTCCTCCCCGCGCGAGCCGTAATAGCCGACGGCGGAGGCGCTGACCAGCACGCGCGGCGGATGCGGGCGCATCGCGTCCACCAATCTCCGCGTGCCCTCGACCCGGCTGGCGAGAATGCGTTCCCGCGCCGCCGAGGTCCAGCGCTGCCCCACCGGCTCACCGGCCAAATGTACTACGGCCTCGCACGTCGCGAGTGTTTCCGGCGAAATCGCCCCGCGAGTCGAAAGAGCGCGGATCTCATGCCCCGCCTCCCCGAGATGCGCGCACAGTGCCCGCCCGACGAATCCGGATGCCCCCGTGACTCCGATGATCATGCCCTCGCTACGACCTTACAATCCCGCCAAAGCATGCGAAGATGAGACGAGTATTTTTCTCCGCCGGGACACGCATGCGCTGGACCAACCGCGCCAAAATTCTCTGGAGCTATCTGCTTGGCGCCGAACGTGTGCCCGCGCTGCCTGTCGAATACATCGTCGAAACCACTGCCAAATGCAACATTTATTGTCCCATGTGTCCGCGCGAGACGCACAAGCAGCCCAAAGAGGACATGCCCGCGGAGATTTTCGAGCGGCTGGTCCAGGGCGCCGCGCGGACGGGCGAGCACATGATGCTGATCGGGCTCGGCGAACCCTTGCTTGACCCGGCCATCTTCGACCGTGTCGAATACTGCCAGCGTCACGGCATCTCCACCCTTCTTTCCACGAATGGAACGCTGCTGGACGAGGCCGCCGCGGCGCGCCTGATCGATTCCCGGCTGGATCACATCACGCTCAGCTTCGACGGCGCGACCAAGGAAACCTTCGAGCACTACCGCAAAGGAGCGCGTTTCGAAAAGGTCCGCGACAATTTCGTGCGCTTCTGCCGCATGAAGCATGCGCGCGGCTCGCCGATGCAGGTGGTGGTGCAGATGGTTCGCATGTCGGGCAACGCGCACGAGGCGGAGGATTTCAAGCGCTTCTGGAGTTCGGTGGAAGGCGTCGATCAGGTCCGCGTGAAAGAAGATGAGACCAATCTGCTGCAACCCGAACGGAACCGCTCGGGGCAGGACGCCCGGCGGTGTCATTACCTGTGGCGCGGAGCGATGTACGTCAAGCACGATGGACGCGTCTTCCCCTGCTGCCAGAGCTATGCGCTCGACGGTGCGCCAGTAGGCGATCTTCGCACGCAATCGCTGGCCGAGATTTTCAATTCCGACGCGATGCGGAACCTGCGCAGGCTGCACGCTCAGGGCCGCGCCGCGGAAATCGATATATGCGCCCGCTGCTGCACGGCGATTCCGCATCCGCTGCTCGCCGCCGGAAGTTTGATCCTGCACGGGAAATGGGTGCGCCGCCTGCTTCCTGTGGTCGAGCGGATGGTCTACGGCAGGAAACTGCCCGGCAAGCTCCTGACGCCCGCACGCCAGGACTTGGTGCAAATCGAGACGACCCAGCGGCGCGCTTGACCGCCGCAGCGCCGGGGGTGTGCCCGACGCGTGCCCTGAGTCGCGCCCTTCGGGCGAGGCGGCAAACTGGACTATCTCGGTCGTGTATAGTAGACTAAAATTCAAGGAGTCACAAACGCGATGGTTCAACTGACGGAAACAGCCGTTGGGAAAGTCAAGGAAATCCTGAACGGCCAGGACCCCAAACCGGCCGGTCTCAGGATCGCCGTAGTGGGCGGAGGATGTTCGGGGTTCAGCTACTCGATGGCCTTCGAGAACGCACCGGGCATGCTGGACAAGACCTACAACTTCGACGGACTGAAGGTTTTCATCGACCAGGCTAGCCTGCTCTATCTGGACGGCGCCGAAGTCGATTACGTGGAGACGCTGGAAGGGTCCGGATTCAAGTTCAACAACCCGAACGTGAAATCCACCTGCGGCTGCGGCAGCTCGTTCAGCGCGTAATCAGCAATCTGGGCGCGGCGCGCCGGAAATTTGCAGAAGTAGCGCGGCCTACAATAGATCCATGACCTTGGATCGCCTGCTCACCGAGCAGCCGCATGAAGCCTCGCGCGATCTGGATCTGCTTTCGACTTCCGACCTGCTCGCGGTGATCCATGCGGCGGACTCGAGGATTGCGCAGGCCGTGGGCCGTGCGTTACCGCAGATCGCGGCCGCGGTGGACGCGATCGCCGCCGCGCTGGCGCGCGGAGGCCGGCTGCGGTACGTCGGCGCGGGAACCAGCGGGCGGCTGGGCGTGCTCGACGCGTCGGAATGTCCTCCCACCTTCGGGGTCTCACCGGATCTGGTGCGCGGGATCATCGCCGGCGGCGGACGCGCTTTGACCGAAGCGGTCGAGGGGGTGGAAGATGACGCGGGGGCGGGCGCTCGCGATCTCGTGGCCAGGGGTTTCACCACCAGTGACGCGCTCGTCGGGATCACGGCTAGCGGGCGGACGCCGTATGTGCTCGGCGCTATGGCGAAGGCCCGGGAGATCGGCGCGGTGACCTGTGGGATCAGTTGCTCGCCGGATTCCGAATTGAGCCGCGCGGTCCGGTATCCCGTCGAAGTGATCACGGGGCCTGAGGTGTTAACGGGATCCACGCGCATGGCCGCCGGGACGGCCACCAAGATGGTGCTCAACATGATCTCGACCGCGGTGATGGTGCGGCTGGGTTGTGTCTATGGGAACCTCATGGTGAACGTGCAGTCATCGAATCGTAAACTGGAAGAACGGGCCCGGCGGATCATCGCGCAGGCAACCGGCGTTTCGCCGGCGCGCGCCGCGGCGCTGCTCGATGAGGCCGGGCGCAGCGTTCCCGTGGCCATCGTCATTGAAAAGAAAGGAGTTTCTCGCACGGAGGCGGAACGGTTGCTCGCCTCGGCCGGGGGCAATCTGCGGGAGGCGCTGAAATAAACAAGTGGACCGGTTTGAAATCCAGGGCGGCGTGCCGCTCCAAGGCGAGATTGCAACCAGCGGATCGAAGAACGCCGCACTGCCGGCACTGGCCGCCTGCTTGTTGACGGGCGGGACGGTTACACTGGATCGCATCCCCGAGGTGCGCGACATCCGCACGATGCTCGATCTGATCGAGTATATCGGGGCGGAGGTCCGCGTCGAGGGCGGGCGCGTGGCCATTTCTGCGGGAAGGGTCGAGCATCCGGAAGCTCCCTACGAGCTGGTGAAAACGATGCGCGCCTCGAGCCTGGTGCTGGGTCCGCTGCTGGCGCGCGCCGGGCGCGCCCGCGTATCCCTGCCCGGGGGCTGCGCCATCGGCGCGCGGCCGATCAATCTGCACATCTCGGGCCTGGAACGCCTGGGCGCGGAGGTCCGCCAGGAACATGGCTACATCGAAGCGGTGGCTCCCCATGGGCTGCGCGGCGCGAAGGTGCACTTCGACCGCATCAGCGTGACGGGTACCGAGGATCTGCTGATGGCGGCGGTGCTGGCGCGCGGGGAAACGGTGATCGAGAACGCGGCGCGCGAGCCCGAGGTGGCCGACGTCGCGGACCTGCTGATCCGGATGGGCGCGAAGATCGAGGGCGCGGGGACATCGACGATTCGCGTTGAAGGCGTGGACCAGCTGCACGGCGCCTCGCACACGATTATTCCGGACCGCATCGAAGCGGGCACGTTCCTGATCGCCGGGGCGCTCACGCGCGGCAATCTGCTGGTGAAGCAGTGCGCGCCGGAGCATTTGAGGGCGCTCATCGCCAAGCTCGAGCAGGCGGGCGTGGATGTGCGCGAGGAGGCGGCCGATGCGCTGCGCGTGCGGCTCAATGGGCCTCTGAAGAACGTCGATGTCACCACCGAAGAACATCCGGGATTCCCAACCGACCTGCAGGCGCAGTTCATGGCCCTGATGACGCAGGCCGAGGGCATCAGCTTTATCACCGAGACGATCTTCGAGAACCGTTTCATGCACGCCCTGGAGCTGGCGCGCATGGGCGCCAATATCCGGATTGAGAGGCGGCAGGCGATCGTCGCCGGACCGACGCGCCTGACCGGGGCTCAGGTGATCGCAAGCGACTTGCGCGCCAGCGCGTCGCTGGTACTGGCCGGGCTGGCGGCCAGCGGCACTACGGTCATCGACCGCGTGTATCACATTGACCGCGGCTATGAGAGAATCGAGTCCAAGCTCGCGGGCGTGGGAGCCCGCGTGCGGAGGGTAAGCGTGTGAAGCACAATCCGGGATTCCTGGCTCTGGTCGAGGACGCGAAAAAGCGCGTGAAGCACATCGGCATCGAGGAGTACCGGAAGATGCCGCGGATGGGTCACTTGCTGATCGATACGCGCGAGGATCACGAGTGGGCGCAGGGCCACGCGGCTGGCGCAATGCACTTGAGCAAGGGAATCATCGAGCGCGATATCGAAACCAAGGTGCCGGACAAATCCACAACCCTGGTGCTCTACTGCGGCGGGGGCTACCGCAGCGTGCTGGTCGCCGAGTCGCTCCAGAAGATGGGATACAGGAACGCGATCTCGCTCGACGGCGGCTGGCGGGCGTGGCAGGCGGCGGACCTGCCGGTCGAGAAAGATTGATCCTGCCTGAACGTACGCGTCCGCTCCGAGGAAGCCCGGGATTGGGCCGCGGGTCTGGAACGATTCGAGGAGCTCGGCTTCGGCGCAGTGGCGCGAGTGCGGCATCCCGAGTATTACCCTCGTTTCGGATTCGTGCCGGCGCGCGGTTCCGGATCGGATGCGAATTCGAAGTTCGGGAGGAAGCATCCATGGTGGTGAAATTGCAACCGGGTACCTGCAAGACGCTTCGGGGGTGATCCAGTACCACGAGGCATTTCGAATAGTCGAATAGAGCCTACAGCAGCACTGCCTCCCGGCGTCCGGATTCCGCGAGCACTTTCTCGACGACGGCCAGAAGTTGCGTCGCCTGCACGGGCTTGGCGATATAGCCGTTCATGCCGGCCGCCAGACAACGCTCGCGGTCGCCGTTCATGGCATGCGCCGTAAGAGCGATAACCGGCAGATCCTTCCAACGCGGATCGCTGCGGATTCGCCGCGTGGCTTCCAGGCCGTCCATGACGGGCATCTGCAGGTCCATCAAAACCAGGCTGCAGGAGCCGTTGGCTTCCTCCAGTTTCTCCAGCGCCTGACGGCCATCGCTGGCGACATCGACCGCGAACTGGCGCTTGCGGAGCATGGCCAGAACCACCCGCTGGTTGACCAGGTTGTCCTCCACCAACAGCAGCCGTGCGCGCGGAGCCGTTGAGTCCGGTTCCTGCAACGGCGGCAGCTCCATATCGGGATCCGCTTCGGGAGCCGCCGCGTCGAAGGGCAGTTCCACGATGAAGCGGCTGCCGGAGCCAACCTCGCTTTCCGCCCGGATCCTTCCTCCATGCAGATCCACCAGCTTGCGCGTGATCGCCAGACCGAGGCCGGTACCGCCATATTTGCGGCTGATGCTGGAATCAGCCTGCGTGAATTTTTCGAAAATCAGCGGCAGCTTCGCGGCCGGTATGCCCGTACCCGTATCGGCGACCTCGATCCGGATCAAGACGCGCCCCGAGGAGTGCTCGGCGGCCGACAGGCGCACTTCCACGCTTCCGGCCTCGGTGAATTTGATCGCGTTGGAAAGCAGGTTGGAAACGATCTGGCGCAGCCGCAGCGGGTCTCCAAGGATATGCCGTGCGGAGCCCTCGGCATGCAAGCGAAGATCCAGCCCCTTTTCGGCGGCTTTCGCTTGCTGCGCGCGCACGCAGTCTTCCACCACGGCCTGCGCGCTGTAAGCGATGCGCTCCAACTGCATGCGGGCTGCCTCGATCTTGGAAAGGTCCAGGATGTCATTTAGCAGATCCAGCAGCGAGTACGCACAGCGCTGGACGGTTTCCAGGTTCTCGCGCTGTTCGGTGTCCAGCTTGCCATCCAGCACCAGATCGAGCATACCGAGCATGCCGTTCATGGGAGTCCGCAACTCGTGCGACATGTTCGCCAAAAACTCGCTTTTGGCCTGGCTGGCGACGCGCGCGGCGTTCATCGCGCGTTCCAGCTCGGACGTACGCTCGCGGATGCGCTGTTCCAGGCTCGCTTGGTATTCCCGGACCTGTTCCTGGGAAGCGGCCAGGGCGATGATCGCCCGGTTGAAGCTCTCGCCGAGATACTCGATCTCATCGGCGGTCCGGCTGACCTGGACCGGCTCCAGTTTGCCCTCCCCCATGGCCCTAATTCCGGCCTCCAGCAATGCCAAGGGGCGGGCCAGGATCCGGAGCGTGAATTGCGAGACGAGCAATGCCAGCCCCAGTACGAAGCCCAACATTACTGTCACTTTCTGCCAGCTCAGCGACCGGTCGGTGAAGTCCCACGCCAAGCCCACCAAAACCACCCAAAATAGGACGATCACCATGAACACGGAAAAGCGCCTGGATAAAGAACGCGGCTTTCTGGGCTGAGCGAGCGCGGGCGGCTGCGCGAATGACTCCATGCTTCCATCTTGGATGCTGACGCGTTTCATCTCCATCGGTGAATCACCTTAGTACGCGCCGGATCTGCTCACTATCGCGGCTGCGCGCCTGCGCCTGCTATTCTGTTTCCGATGTCTTCCCGCCTGGCTACCACGCTGTGCGGCATTCCCCTTACCAGCCCTGTCCTGGCCGCTTCCGGAACCTATGGATACGGTGTCGAACTCAGGGATTCGGTGGACTTGGCCGCAGTGGGCGGCATCGTGGTCAAGGGCCTCTCGCGGGAGCCGATGGATGGCAACCAGCCTCCGCGCGTGTGGGAGACCGAAGCCGGCATGATCAACTCGGTCGGCTTGCAGAACATCGGCGTGCGCGCTTTCGTGCGCGAAAAACTGCCGCATTTGCGCGACGCGGGAACCGCGATTTTCGCTAACGTCTTCGGCTACGCCATCGAGGAATACCTGGAAGTGGCGGAAGTGCTGGAAGACGCCGAAGGCCTGGCCGGCTACGAGTTAAACGTCTCCTGCCCGAACACGAAGCACGGCGGCATGTTCTTTTCAAGCGATCCGCGCCTGCTGGCTGAGGTCGTCGCAGCGGTTCGAAAAATCGTGAAAAAGCGTCCTATGATGGTGAAACTTTCGCCCAATGTGGCCTCAATTCCGCCGTTGGCGCGGGCGGCCGAGGAGGCGGGCGCGGATGCGATCTCGCTGGTGAACACGTTCGTCGCGCTGGCGATTGATGCGCGCACTCGGAAGTCGCGCTTGGGGGCAGGTTTCGGCGGGCTCTCCGGGCCTGGCATTAAGCCCATTGCGCTCCGCATGGTGCGCGAAGCCGCAGAGTCGGTCCGGATTCCGGTCGTGGGTCTGGGCGGAATCGCCACTGGCCTGGACGCTGCGGAATTCATGATCGCGGGCGCCAGCGCAGTGCAGGTGGGCACCGTGAATTTCTGGGATCCCGCGGCTCCCGTTCGGATCGCACGGGAATTGGAACAATTCCTGCACAAGGAAAACGTCACCGGAGTGGGGGATCTGGTGGGCACGCTGCAATTATGAGAAAGATCATTTCTACGGACAAAGCTCCGAAGGCTATCGGGCCCTACTCGCAGGCGGTGGTGGCGCATGGGTTCGCCTTTGTGAGCGGACAAATCCCGTTGAATCCCGCCAACGGTCAAGTAGTCGAAGGCGGCATCCGGGAACAGACCCGCCGCGTGTTAGACAATATCGAGGCGATTCTGCAGGCGAGTGGCTCGTCCCTGCGCCAAGTGGTGAAAACCACGGTGTACCTGAAAAATCTGGAGGAATTCGCGGTGATGAACGAGGTGTATTCGGAATTCTTCGCCGATCATCCGCCGGCCCGCGCCACCGTCGAAGTCGCGCGCCTTCCGCGCGATGTGCGCGTGGAAATCGACTGCATCGCGACGCTGTAGATTTCTGCTCAAGCCGCGAAAGGCGGCCCTGAAGGGACGCGTGGCGTGAACGCGGGCCTCCTGCGCTCCCTGGCCGGCCCGCTCATACGGCGGTCGTCTACTTTTTCCCGTCGTGCACCGAATACTGCTTCTGCGGCGGCTTTAACCTGATCTCGACCGTCTTCTCGTCGTCCTCGATGGTCATTGTCTCGCCAAAGGTCTGGTAATACTGTGCCATGACCTGGATCAGGATGTCGCCCTTGGGCAATCCTGGGATCTTGGCGATCCCCTCCTGGGAAGTCTTCATCTCCCAGGACTTGGTGATCTTGGTGAACTTGACCTTCGACCGCCCCTGCTTGAACACGACCCGGACGGTGGCGCGGTCAATCGACCGGCCGGCTTCGTCGGTGACCTTGACGGTAATGCGCGTCAGGTCGTCGGCAAGAATCGGCAGGCAAAGCGCGAGCAACAATAGGACGATTCTGCGCATGCGATGATTATCGCACGGCGAGCGGGCGCCGGAAGAAGCGCCGGTCGCCCGGCCGGCGATCGGCATTGCGTCCGGGCACGCCGTCCGGCCGCGGGGCTGGCCAAACACACCGGACCGATTCTGTTTGTGCGGCACGTGCCTGACAGTAGTAGGATGGAAAGATCGCCATTGCAAGGAGGCGCTCTCCCGATGTGGAATCGCCGCAAAGAAGAAGAACCAGCCATCAATCCATACTCAGCTCCCCCGAAACCAGCCGAAGTCGTCAAGGAAGGAATTCCCATGTCTACCGCGCCCAGCCGTGTGAGTGAACCCGTGTACGAATCGCATCGAGGTGCGTTGATCGGCAAGTCCGTCGTGATCAAGGGCCAGTTATACAGCCGCGAGGATTTAACCATCGACGGCGAAGTGGAAGGCAGCGTGGAGCTGCCTGAGCACCGCCTTACGGTGGGTCCGAACGGAAAGGTGCTGGCCGGCATCACGTCGCGCGAGCTGATCGTGATGGGAACGGTCCACGGCAATGTGCAGACCGCCGACAAGCTGGAAATCCGCA
>CAZTKA010000036.1:0-19424 GCA_964614015.1 uncultured Bordetella sp.
TATGGATCAACACCACGGGCTCACCGGGGATGGCCACGGGCGGCTCGGGTGATATTCTGACGGGCATGATCGCCGGCTTGATCGCGCAGCATCCCGATCAGATTCCGATCGCCGTGCGCGCCGCCGTGTGGTTGCACGGGCGCGCAGGCGAGATGGGAGTAAAGGAACTCACCGAGCAGTGCCTCATTGCCACGGACCTTCTGCGGTATTTGCCGAAGGCGATCCAGGAGATCGCCTGACGCGCCGTCGCGCGAAGAATGACGTGACCTATACGACGCGCTCGGAAGAAGAGACCATCGAGCTCGGCCGCCGGATCGCGCCTGAGTTGCCGCGCCGCGCCGTGGTGCTGTTGATCGGCGAGCTGGGAGCAGGCAAGACCACGCTGGCCAAGGGGATCCTCAGCGGGCTGGGGGTGGCCGAGCCGGATGAAGTCACCAGTCCGACGTTCACGCTGATTCATGAATACGGGGGCGGACGCGCATTTCACATCGATCTTTACCGGCTGGACACGCCGGAGCAAGTGGCAAGGCTCGGACTCGATGAGATCTTCGACCGCGACGCGGTGGTCCTGATTGAGTGGGGGGAGCGGTTTCCGAGCTTGCTGCCGCAGGAGCGGGTCGAGATCCGCTTGCGCGCGGGGCCCGAGCCCGAGATGCGCGAGATCATCACAGCACATGCGCTCCGTAACGCCTGAGTTCCGGATCGGATGTGACAACCGGGAGAATCTCGACGCGGCTCTGTGCGATCAGCAGGCGATCCCTTGGCTTCGTGAGTGTTCACTTGCGTCGCCATGCGCTTAGTCTAGTCTGATGGACTGAGTCTACTGAGTCGCCAGCCGCGCGATCGCCTCCTCGGTCAAACGGAACAGCGTCCAGTCGTGCATCGGGATGGCCCCCAGTTTCTTGTAGAAACGGATCGCCGGTTTGTTCCAATCCAGCACGCTCCACTCCATGCGGCCGTAGCCGCGCTCGTGCGCGATAGCGGCCAGGCGCCTGAGGAGCGCTAGCCCGAAGCCCCGCCCGCGGGCGTGCGGCTTGACGAACAGGTCTTCCAGGTACAGGCCGGGCTTGGCGAGGAATGTGGAGTAGTTCGGGAAGAACAGCGCGAAACCCACAGCCTCGCTGCCATCGAACGCGATCAGCACTTCGGCCGCAGGGCGCTTGCCGAACAGCGTGCGCCGCAGCGCCTCCTCGGTGGCAGTGACGATGTGCGAAAGTCTTTCGTATTCGGCCAGGCCGCGGATCAGTCCGAGGATGACCGGCACGTCGCCGACCGTGGCTGCTTCGATGCGAGGGGACATGCTTTGATGATAAGTGGCGCCGGGTATACTGGTATTCTCCCCCGGCGTAAAATTATGGCCACGCCGTTCGTCCACCTGCACTGCCACACGGACTACTCGCTGCTCGACGGCGCCTGCGAAATCTCCCAGTTGATGAAACTGGCAGAGCAGCAGAAGATGCCGGCGGTGGCCATGACCGACCACGGCAACCTGTTCGGCGCGGTCGAGTTCTATAGTGAAGCCAACAAGCACGGCGTGCATCCGGTAATTGGATGCGAGGTCTACGTCGCCCAGCAAGGGCACAAGAACAAGACCGACACCAACCGCTACAACCACCTGGTCTTGCTGTGCGAGAACGAAACCGGATACCGCAATCTGATCCAACTCGTCTCGACGGGGTTTCTGGACGGCTTTTACTACAAGCCGCGCATCGATAAGGACCTGCTTTCACGCCACTCGGAGGGGTTGATTGCGCTTTCGGCATGCTTGCGCGGCGACATCAACGAAACCTTGCTGGCGGACCATTTCGACGATGCCAGGCGAATGGCGTATGAGTACCGCGACATGTTCGGGAAGAAGAATTTCTTCCTAGAGCTGCAAGACCACGGCCTGGAGGTGGACAGCCGCGTCCTGCCGCTGATCCACCGGCTGGCGGCGGAGACCAGCATTCCGCTGGTGGCCACCAACGACTCACACTACCTGCGCCAGGAAGACGCGCGGGCACATGAGATTCTGCTGTGCATCCAGACGGGCAAGACAATGTCGGATCCGAACCGGATGCGTTTCGAGCGTCCCGCGTTTTACTTGAAGTCGCGCGCAGAGATGATGGCGCTGTTCAGTGAAGTCGAGCACGCGCTGGACCGCACCTGGGACATTGCCCAGCGCTGCCAGTTGAAGCTCGACCCGGTGAAGGAACCATTTCCCAAATTCCCGATTCCGGAAGGCCACACGACCGATTCCTACTTCGAATATGTCGCGCGCCAAGGTTTCGAGAAACGCCGCATTCGCCTGGAGGCGCTGGCGAAGCAGGGGCTGCTGAAGCACGATCTGGCCGAATACGTCGAGCGGCTGGATCGAGAGATCAGGACGATCCAGGAGATGAAGTTCTCCGGCTACTTCCTGATCGTGTGGGATTTCATCCGGTTCGCGAAACAGAAGGGCATTCCGGTGGGTCCGGGGCGCGGTTCGGCGGCGGGCAGCCTGGTAAGTTACGCGATGGAGATCACCGACATCGATCCGCTGGCCTACGGGCTGCTGTTCGAGCGGTTTCTCAATCCCGAGCGCGTCACCATGCCGGATATCGACATCGATTTCTGCACGCGCGGCCGCGGCGAGGTGATCAAGTACGTCAACGATAAGTACGGCTGGGAGCAGGTCGCGCAGATTATCACCTTCGGCACCCTGGGGGCGCGGGCGGCGATCAAGGACGTGGGCCGCGTGCTCGACATGAGCTTCGGCGACGTCGAGAAAATCACCAAGCTGATCCCGAGCCAGCCGCTGAACATCAAGCTAGAAGAGGCCCGCAAGATGGAGCCGCAGATCGAGGAGCTAGCCAAGAGCGATCCGCGCATCCAGGAAGTGCTCGACGTGGCGCAGCGGCTGGAAGGCATGTCGCGCAACGCCAGCGTGCACGCGGCGGGCGTCGTGATTTCTCCGGAGCCGCTGCTAAAACTGGTTCCGCTGTATAAGACCAACAAAGACGAAATCATCACCCAGTACGGCATGGTGGGTCTGGAAAAGCTCGGCCTGCTGAAGATGGACTTTTTGGGGCTGACGACGCTGACCATCATCGCGGACGCCCTGGAATTGATTCGGAAGCATCGCGGGGAGACGCTGCGCATTGAAGAGTTCCCGCTCGATGACAAGCAGACCTACGAGGGCATTTTCAGCAAGGGCTACACCAGCGGCGTGTTCCAGTTCGAATCGGCCGGCATGCGGGATGTTTTGCGGCGCTACCAGCCCGACCGCATCGAGGATCTGATCGCGCTCAACGCGCTCTACCGGCCGGGCCCCATGGGCATGATCGACGACTTTATCGACCGCAAGCACGGCCGCAAGGAAGTGGTCTACGAGCTGCCCGAGATGAAGGAAATCCTGGAGGAGACCTACGGCGTGATGGTCTACCAGGAGCAGGTGATGCAGATCTCAAACCGGCTGGCCGGCTATTCGCTGGGCGACGCCGATCTGCTGCGCCGCGCGATGGGCAAGAAGAAACCCGAGGAGATGGCCAAGCAGCGGGCGCGCTTCCTGGAGGGGGCGAAAGCGAAAGGGCACCCGCCGCGCAAGGTCGAAAGAATCTTCGATTTGATGGAAAAATTCGCCGGTTACGGCTTCAACAAATCGCATTCGGCGGCCTACGCGTATCTGGCGTACGTGACCGCGTATCTGAAGGCGCATTATCCGCTGGAGTTCATGAGCGCGCTGCTCACTTCGGAAACCGGCAACACGACGAAAGTTGTGAAGTACATCAACGAATGCCGCGAAATGGGCATTCAGGTTGTGGCTCCGGATGTGAACCGCTCGGCGCTGACCTTCGCCCCGGACGGCTCGGGGATCCGCTTCGGGCTGGGTGCGATCAAGAACGTGGGCGCGAACGCCGTCGAGTCGATTGTGAAGGCGCGCGAAGAAGGCGGCCGGTTCACGTCGCTCTTTGATTTCTGCGAGCGCGTGGATCTCTGGGCGGTGAACCGGCGCATGCTGGAGAGCTTCCTCAAGGCCGGGGCTCTGGATTCGCTGGGCGGGACGCGCGCGCAGTTGTTCGCCATGCTCGACGGCGCGATCGAAAACGGCCTGCGCGCGTGGAAGGACCGCGCCAGCGGACAGGGCGGCCTTTTCACGGAGATGACCGCGCACGAACCCGCCGTGCATCCGCTGCCGAACGTTCCGGATTGGACCGCGCGCGAAAAGTTGAGCGGCGAGAAAGAAATGCTCGGTTTCTACATCACCGGCCACCCGCTCGACGAATACAATGACAAAGTCAGTGAGCTTGCGACGCATGTCAGCTCCGGGCTGGAAGGTTTGGCCAAGAACACCGAAGTGGCGCTATGCGGCATCCTGACCGGGATCCAGCGGCGGCGCAACAAGGACGGCAAGCTGTGGGCATCGCTTCTGATCGAGGATCGCGAGGGCAGCGTCGAGGCGATGGTTTTTTCCACGCAATGTGACCGCCTGCTTCCGGCCCTGGTGGAAGACAAAGCCGTGCTGGTGCGCGGCCTGGTGCTGCCGGAGGATAATGCTCCGCCAAAGATTTCCGTGCAGGACATCGTGCCGCTGGAAAACGCGCGCGTGAGCCTACCCTCGCTGATCTCGATCCGCGTTCCGGTGAACGGAACGGGCGGCGTGGACCGGGCCATGCAGTTGCGCGAGCTCTTCGCGCGCAAGCCAGGACCGACTGAGGTCCGGCTGCGGCTGGAGAAAAGCCGCGATTTCTCGGTTATCCTGGACGTTGAGGCGAAGGTGCGCCCGGACAAGGAATTCAAGAGCGATCTGGCGCGCATCTGCGGGCCGGAAGCGCTGGAAATACTGGCAAGCGAATGAGCGCAACCTCTCCCGCGGCCGAAACCAATCCCAGTTGGGAGCGCGTTTTGCTGGCGCGGCACGCCAAGCGCCCGCATTCGCTCGACTACATCCAGCGCCTGATTACGGACTTCGTCGAGCTGCACGGCGACCGCGCGTTTTCCGACGATCACGCTATCGTGGCCGGCATGGGCTGGTTCGAGGAGCAACCCGTCATGGTGGTAGCGCAGCAGAAGGGCCGCGACACCAAGCAGCGCATGTTCCGCAACTTTGGCTACGCGCATCCGGAGGGTTACCGCAAGGCGCTGCGCGTGATGGAGATGGCGGCCAAGTTTCATCGCCCGATCATTGCGCTGCTTGATACGCCGGGCGCATGGCACGGCAAGGACGCCGAGGAACGCGGGCAAGGCCGCGCGATCGCCAACAACCTGCGCGAGATGTCGCGGCTGGGCGTGCCGGTGATCTGCGTGGTGATCGGCGAGGGTGGCAGCGGAGGAGCGCTCGCGATCGGCGTGGGCAATCGCATCTATATGCTGGAGAACGCGGTGTACAGCGTGATTTCTCCGGAAAGCTGCGCGGCGATCATCTATCGCGACGCGGCGCGCGCTCCGGCGGCGGCTGCCGCGCTGAAGATGACGGCTCCGGAGTTGCAGGCGCTGGGACTGATCGACGGCATCGTGCCCGAGCCTCCCGGGGGCGCACACAACGATCCCGACACGGCGGCGGATGCGCTGCGCGTCACCCTGCGCGCGGCGCTAAAGGAGCTATCCGCCATGACCCCGGCGACGCTGATCGAGGACCGGTATCAGAAGTTCCGGCGGATGGGGTCGCTGTACGTGCAGTCGTAAGGAGCGCTAGTCGCGCCTGCCGCGAGGCGCAATGTAGTGGAAGCGAACCAGGTGGATATTCTCGCCTGCTCCGTGCTTGGCCACTTTCAAGAGATCGATTATCCCCAGGAATCCCGACGCGATCGCCAATTCGTGCGCGATGCCGTATAGCGCGATCTGCTCCATCGAGTCGATCTCAATTTCGCCTTCCTCTATGGGGCAGCGTGCGCCGGCTCTGACTTTCGGACGCACCCAAAACCGGACGCTGCACGTGATTGTTCCGCGGCGCGCACCTTCCCGGAGACGCTTGGTGAAGACCATCGCTCTCATGTTACGCTTGAGCGATGAAATGAAAAAACCGGTTCTTGTCGGTATCCTCATCGCCGCGGCGATTCTCGCCATCATGGTCTACTCGAGCCTTAACCTCACCAGCCACCGCGTCGAGGTCTGCATGGAGTTCGGCGGCAGGACCAACTGCAAGATCGCCAGCGGCGCGACGGAGCAGGACGCCATCCGCACGGCGGTCACCAACGCCTGCGCGGAAATCGCCTTCGGCGTCACGGACACGATGAACTGCGGACGCGCTGAGCCGGCGAAAGTGACGGTGCTGAAGTAGTCCTGCTACACTGAAATTTCATGACCCTCGAAGAATTGCAACGCGAATACTCCACGCTCCGCCAGCAGGCTGAGGCTGTGCGGAGCTATCTTTGACGCTCCCGCGCGAAGGTCCCAGTTAGAGAAGCTCGAAGAACAGATCAACGCGCCCGACTTCTGGGCAAATCCCGAAAAAAGCCAGAAGGTGATGCAGGAGCGCAAGCGCCTGGAAGAGCAGATCGGCGAGGATTCGCGAATCGCCGTGTTGACCTCGGATCTGGATACGCTGTTCGAACTCGCGCAGGAAGGCGAGGATGTTACCAAAGACCTGGAGCGCGAAATCAAGAGCCTCTCCGGGCACTTGGAACAGCTCGAAATCGCCATGCTGCTTTCGGGTGAAAACGACGCCCGCAGCGCGATCGTCACGATCCATCCGGGCGCGGGCGGCACGGAAAGCCAGGACTGGGCCGAGATGCTGCTGCGCATGTATCTGCGCTGGGCCGAGCGCAAGGGTTACGAAACGGTCGTCACGGACCGCCTCGAGGGCGAAGGTGCGGGCATCAAATCCGCGACTTTCGAAATGAACGGGCCGAACGCCTACGGCCTGCTGCAAAGCGAGGTCGGCGTGCACCGCCTGGTGCGCATTTCTCCCTTCGATTCCGCGGCGCGGCGGCATACCTCCTTCGCCTCGGTGTTCGTCTATCCGCAGATCGACGAGGAAATCGAGATCGACATCCGCCCGGAGGATCTGCGCGTGGATACGTTCCGCGCCTCGGGAGCCGGCGGCCAGCACGTGAACCGGACCGATTCGGCGATCCGCATGACACACCTGCCTACCGGGATCGTCGTGCAGTGCCAGAATGAACGCAGCCAGCACAAGAATCGCGCCAGCGCGATGAAGCAGCTCCGCGCCAAGCTCTACGAACACGAGATGGAGAAGAAACGCGCCGCGGAGCGGAAGCTCGAGGACACCAAGCTCGACATCAACTTCGGCAGCCAGATCCGCAGCTACGTGCTGGCGCCGTACCGCATGATCAAGGACCACCGCACCAAGCTCGCTATTGGGGACGTGGATCGCGTATTGGACGGGGATCTGGACGATTTGATTCACGCCTACCTCGTGTACCGTAAGACCGGCAAGACGGCGGCCATCGGAAAAGATGAGGATCTCGATTAGCGAGGCGGCCGGGCGCCTGCGCTCGGGCGGCGTCGTGGCGTTCCCCACAGAGACCGTGTACGGTCTGGGCGCGAACGCGCTGGACGAGAACGCCGTGCGGCGCGTCTTCGAGTTGAAGGGCAGGCCGCCGACAAGCCCCCTGATTGTACACGTCGCATCCGTCGCGATGGCTCGCGAACTTGTCACCGGCTGGCCGCCGCTGGCCGAAGAACTCGCGCGGCGCTGGTGGCCGGGTCCGCTGACGCTGGTTCTGCCGAAGCAGCCGCGGATTCCGGACATCGTGACGGCGGGCTTGCCGACGGTGGGCGTGCGGGTGCCATCGCATCCCGTGGCGCTCGAGATCCTTCGTCAGGCCGGAGTGCCCGTGGCGGCGCCGAGCGCCAATCGCTTCACTGGAATTTCCCCGACCACGGCGGAGCATGTGGAAGCCGCCTTCGGCGATGCCGTGGATGTTGTCGATGGCGGGCCCACGCAAGTCGGCATCGAATCGACCGTGGTCGCCATCGAAGGCGGCCGGTTGAAGCTGCTGCGCCCCGGGATGATTTCCCTGGGCGATCTCGAACCAGCTACCGTTCAAGCGGGCGCGGCGCATCCCGCGCCCGGCATGCATCCGCGGCATTACAGCCCCCGCACGCCGCTCCGCATCGTGAAGGAAGCTCCCGAAGGTCCGGGAGCCTACATGTGGATCACGAATCCGGGAGGCGCGTCGCGGCCGGTGGAGATGCCTCGCGATCCGGCCGGCTATGCCGCGCGTTTGTACGCCGTGCTCCACGAACTGGACCGGGAAGGATTACCATGGATCGCGGTGGAGGCGCCGCCGGAGACGCCGGAATGGGCGGCGGTCCTGGACCGGCTCCGGCGGGCCGAAGGAACGCACGGATGATACAACCTGTCAAGCAGGGCCCGGAGCTGATCCGGGAGATCGACCAGACACTCACGGTCACGCCCACGCTATGGTGGTTGGGCCACGCGGGCTTTGTGATCCGGTTCGCGAACATCACTTTTTACGCGGACCCGTGTTTGTCCGATCCGCCGGGGCGCACGCGCCGCATGGCGGCTCCGCTGGAGGCTGCGGAAATTCGCCACGCCGATATGATTCTCGCCACACACGGCCATGCGGGGCACCTGGATACGCATTCGGTCAGCGCGATGCTCGCCAACTGCCGGGCCGCAAAAGTCATCTTGCCGAAAAGTGCGGCCGATCCGGCCAACGCCGCGGGCATTCCTTACAACCGCATGAGCACGACGGACTCAGGACTGCGCATCGAATATTTCAAGGACAATCTCTACGGGCGCGTGTACGCGGTGCCTTCCGCGCACCCTGCGCTGGATTGGACGCAGGCCGGCGGGTATCCGTATCTCGGATACCTGATCCGCTTCGGGCGCTGGACGATTTATCACGCGGGCGACTGCGCTCCGTATCCGGAGCTGGCGGCGCGCCTGCGGCCCTTCAACGTGAATGTCGCTCTGCTGCCCATCGGGGGCCGGAATTTCGGAATTGGCGAAGCGGCGCAACTGGCCAGCGACATCGGCGCCTCCTGGGTAGTGCCGATGCACTATGGCACATTCGACGAGGATCGTGAGAGCGCCTTCATCGCGCACATGCTCGGCCACCGGCCGGAACTGCGTTTCCACGTGTTCCAGTGCGGCGAAAAATGGACCGTGCCCGAGGAATGACGTGGCGCGCGCTAGCTCGCTGTCCGGGCGTTCAGGCGGACATTCCTACGGCCCCACCGCCGCCGAGTTCCCGCGGGTGTTCGTCAAGGTCACCGACACCAAGTTCACAGCCGCCGGGTCACCTGTGATCGTGAACGGCACGGTCAGCCGGAACTGGCCGCCTGTGGCGTGCGACGCCGTGCCGGCGAACCACGTGGCAAAGGCGTTCGAAAGCGGGACCGCAATATCGGATTGCTGTAGCGTGTTGCCTCCGGTCGCCGAAAAGCGGTACGTCCCGCTGGCCATTTCGCGCGAAGTCGCATAGCCCTGAACCACGACGGTGATCGTGTTGCCGCTGCGCTGCACGGTGACGGTGCCGATCACCGGCGCGGCATTCTCCACTGTGATCGTCTTGGTGGGCGTGGGAGATGGAGTCACGTTTTGCCCGCCCGAAAAAAACTGCGCCGCGATCGTGATCGTGCCGGCCACGGTTCCGGTCAGCACGGCCGGTGTTCCGCCGGTGAAAGTAGCCTGCGTGGCTCCGGCGGCGACGGTGAAATTCAGCGTGCGGGAGCCCGTGGAAAATTGCACGGTCTGATCATCGCCGCCCACGCTCGAAGCGAAGGTCAACGTCAGCGTGCCCGTGAGCGCTGTCGCGTAAGGCGATGCCAGGTTCACGGAAACCGCGGGCTGCCGCGCTGCGGGTGAAGTGTCCGGCATACCGCCGAACGTCACGGCGGGCAGCGCAGGCAGATTGATCGTGATCGTGATCTGCTTCGATGCAACCGCTTGCGCGGCATCGGTGACGCGAAAGGTCAGGTGGAATGGACCGCCCGCCGCGGGCGTGCCCGTGATCGCGCCGGTGGACGCATTCAGTTGCAGTCCTCCAGGCAGCGCTCCGCTGGTGACCGACCAGGTGTACGGAGCCGTTCCCCCCGCCGCGGCGAGCGTCTGCGAAAACGCCGTGCCCGCTGTGCCGCTCAGATCGCCCGTAGTGATCGTCAGTGCGTCGATGATCGTGATCGAGAGCGTCGCCTGTGCGGCTTGCGTTCCCGCGTCGAGTACGGTCACCTGGAACTGGAAGGTCCCAGCGACCTCCGGAGTCCCGCTGATCAGGCCGGCGCTGCTCAACGTCAGGCCCGGTGGAAGAACGCTGCCTGAGGACAAGCTCCATACGAGGGGCGCTTTTCCGCCCACGGCGGTCAAGGTCTGTGAATAGGCCACGCCCTTATTGCCGCCCGGCAAACTCGTGGTGGGAATCAAGAGCGGAGCGTAGATCGCGATGCTCAAGGCTCGCGTGCCCGGTTGGGATACGCCGTCGCTGGCTTGCACGATGAAATTGAATACGCCGGGCGTCGTGGGGATGCCGCTGATCTCGCCCGTGACCGTGTTCAGCTGCAAGCCGGGAGGCAGTGTGCCGCTGCCGGTGACGATGCTCCACGTCACGCTCTGCGTATCGGCCTGGAGCCCCTGCACATAAGGTGCACCGGCAACGCCATCCGGCAGCGAACTGGTCACGATCATGACGGCGCGAACCACGTTGAGCGACAATTGCCGCGTGGTTGTATTCAGCGCGAAGTCCGTCACGCGAATTTGGAATGAAAACTGGCCGTCGGCCGCTGGTGTGCCGCTCACCGCCCCAGTGGACGCGTTCAGTGCTAGCCCGTCCGGCAATGTGCCCGAAGAAATGGACCACGTGTACGGCGGCAGGCCTCCGCCCGCGGTCAGCATCTGACTGTACGCCACGCCTTTGGTCGCATCCGGCAACGATGTCGTGGTGATCGTGAGCGGGCCGGAAACCGCCAGCGTGAAGTTCTTCACCACGCGGTTTCCCGTCACGTCCGTCACGGCCACCGGCAGAGGGAAACTCCCAACAGTGGGCGGCGTTCCCGAGATCACGCCTGTCTCCGCGTTGATCTGTAGACCCTGTGTCGCAGCCGTGTCAAACGCCCAGTTGTACGGCGGCAATCCGCCGCTCGCCGTCACTGTGGTCTGGTAAAGCGCGTTCACCGCGGCAACCGGCAGATCGGCCTGCACGATGCTCAAGGCCCCCAACGTCACGTGCAGCGTGAAATATTTTGCGACCGGTTCCGTTTGTGTCGCCGAATTCATCTGGATCACGAAGCGGTACGAGCCGGCGGCGGACGGCGTGCCGCTGAGCACGCCGGCGCTCGAGAGCACGAGGCCCGGCGGCAGCGTCCATCCGAAAGGCACGGACCAGCCGTAGTTCTGCCCTCCAGCGGCTTGCAACTGGAACGGCGTCATGGCCTGATTCAGGACCGTCAGCGGCAGCGACTGCGTTGTGATCTGCAAGCTCCCACTGACGTTGATGACGAACCAGCGCGCCGCGGTCGAGCCGGAATTCGCCACTTCCACCTTGAAAAAATATGCCGCGGCGTTCGACGGCGCCGTGCCAGAGAGCAAGCCCGAAGAATCCAGCGTGATGCCGGGCGGCAAGCTGCCATCGATTATCTGCCATGTGTAGGCCCCAACTCCTCCGGCGGCGATCAACTGCTGGGAGTAGGGCTGCCCGGCACCGACTTCGGGAACCTCCAGCGTAGTGATCCGCAGCGCGTTTTGAATCTCCAATGAGAATTGCTTCTCGGCCGTCTCGGTACCGGACTGCGCCCGCACACGGAAGAGGTAGGTGAGGGGAATCGATCCTTGGACCGTTCCTGTGCAAACGGGCGCGCTTGTCCCGCCCGTCGAAGCTCCGAAACAAAATGTGCCGTTCTTGGGATCCTGCGCTGAGCGTCCAATGACGAAACCATCCGGCGGGGAGGGCTGGCCCACGAACGACCACGTCACCGGACCGCTTGCTCCCGAGGTTTCGATGGTGATGGGCGGATACGGCTCGCCCAGGGTCGCCAGCGGAAGCACGGAATCCGTCACGATCGTGAACTGCGCCAGCGCCGGCGCCGCGGCCGCCAGAAACAGGAGGGCGCGAAGTCTCATCGGCTGCGCCCTCCCAAGCGATCGGTCGAATCGGCAGGACGAATTGGAGCGAACCACACGGCGCCACTATCGGCGTCAAACAACTTGATTGCGCCGTTGACGGGCCCTGTCAGACGGAACGCATTGCCCCCCAGGCGGGGCAGACCAAGCGGCTGGCACTGGCAATCGAGGCGCGTGACATTTCCCTCCAGCGGAACCGTGAGAACGACTCCGTCGCGTGTAACCGCGTGGAGTTGCCTCACTCCCCCTCCGACCGCTAGCGCATCGAAGGACTCCTCGGGCGTTGCCTGCCAGAGCGGCCGCAAAGCAGTGCGCCCGCCGACATCCGCCACCAGCCACAATCCGCGGGCCGTCGCCAGACCCAGATCGTAGGAGGCCGGGAAGAACTCGATCGCCACCGCCGCATCCGGCAGGGGGAGCCGCAAGACCTCGCCCTGTGGGCCGAATGCATATGTGCCGTCCGCCCAGATTCCGGCCATCCATGTGCCGTCATCGCTTACGGCGAGCGCGCTGGGCGCTGCCCCGAGGAACGACGTGTTGACCTCGCGCAACACCGGCGTGCCCGCAATATTCGAAAGCACCTGGGCCGTGGAATTCGGCGTGAACCACAGCACGGCGGCCTGGCCTGCGGGGCTAAGCGCGGTCCTTACCGGAGCCGCGCGTGTTCCAGCGACGTGCTTGAGCGTTCCGCTCACGAGCACAGATACGCCGCCCTCGGCGCCCACAATCAAGACGGAATCGCGCGCTGAAATCGCGCTGCCCACATCCACGCCAGTGCGGATCGGATCGCCGACCGTCGCCGCCGCAGGCACTCCAAAAATCGGCCGGAGCTGGTTTCCCTCGGGAAGAAAACCGAGCAAAGGCGCGCTCACTTGTCCCCATGCCGGAGCGAACAGCAACAGAACCATCGCGGCGCGCATCACTGCCCCCCCACCGTTGGCGTACCCGGAGTAATTACGATCGGCGGTATCGCTCCCCCGCCGCCTTCGGCACTCGAACTCGCTCCGCCCTTCGTACTGACCGCGATTCCGCCCGCGGCCGCTCCGCCGATGACGGCGAGCACAATCACAAGTTTCGCCGTCCTACTCATGCCCTGTCTCGCCGGAGCGGGCGTCCGCGTGCCCGCCGGCGAAGGCCGGGGAGTCGCCGCTGCATCGTTCGCCGGCGCGGGCTTCGGCGGCTCGGTCAGTGCGAGGGTGACGTTGGTCTGGCGGATCACCGCTGTTGCGACGAAGCCGAGGTACGTCGCGCTCACCCGGATTTGCATGGGTCCGGCGATGTTGTTGGGGCGAATTCCGGATGCCGTGGCGCGGCCCTGGTTGTTGGTCTCCACCGTAAGCGTGCGCTGGCCGTTGGGGAACGTACCGCTGGCCCCCGTGTCCGGCAGCACGAACGTCACCGTAGCGCCGGAAATGGGCATCTGGTCGGGACCCAGCACTTGCACCGTAACGTCCCGGTTGACGCCCCCCGCCGTATTGTTGAGCGCATCTTCTCCTTGCACGATCACGATGCGCAACTGTGGCTGCTGAGCGTGCATCGCCGGAAGAGCGCATAAGCTAAAAGCCAGTAAGGCTCGCTTCATCTCATCTCCTTGTCTGTAATCAGCAGGCATAACGTGAGCAGGATGCGCCGCAATCCCACTTCGCGTCCTTCCGGATGGAACCATTCGGCCAGCGTATGCGCGCCTCCGCCCTGGCCGCCGGCGCCAATGGAAATCGCCGGCAGGCCCATCGACAACGGGATGTTCGCATCCGTGGAGGAGCAATCGAGGGAGCTGCGAATTCCGAGAAAGGCATCCACGGCTCGAATGGCTTCCAAAATCGAGGCGTTTTCGGTGAGGGCGCCGCCGGGCCGCGATCCGATTTCCTTGACTTTGGCGCTCACGCGCCCGCGCGTGGCGCGTGCGTTCTCGATCTCGATCGCGGCACTCACCGCGGATTCCAGCAAGCCCGTCATTCGCTCAATCTGCGACGGATCCTCCGAACGGAGATCCACTTTCGCGCGGGCCTCCGACGGAATCGAATTGATGCTGCTCCCGCCGCACACCAGTCCGAAGTTGTAGGAGGCGCGCGCATCGCCTTCCCCCGGGACGCTGTCGTTGAACGCCGTGATGGCGCGGCTGATCGCGTGGACGGGATTTCCGGCGCCGTGATCGCTCCAGCTATGGCCGCCCGGGCCGGAAACGATCACTTCAAAGCGGCGGCTGGCCAGTGCGCGGCAGGTGATGTGCTCCGTGTCGGGCCCATCCAGCACCAGGAACGCGCGGGGGCGCGCCGTGTTCGCCGCGCGGCACAGGTAGCGCATACCGGAAAGATTGCCTTCGCCTTCCTCGCCCACATTGGCGATCAACACCGGAGTCATCGTTTCGTTGGAAAAGGGGGGCGCGGCGCTCCAGGCCCCGGCGAGCGCCAGCAGCGCGGCCAGCCCTGCGCCGTTGTCGCTGACGCCCGGTCCGAGGAATCGTCCGTCCGGGGAGACGCTGATGTCGTCCTCGCCGCGCGGCGCGAGCACGGTATCGAGATGCGCCGTCACAGCGACCGCCGGGTCGCTTTTGCGCCCCGGCAGCGAGGCGATCACATTGCCCGCCCGGTCGATGCGCCCTTCCCAGCCCGCCGCCCGGAACCGCTCGACCATCCACTCGGCGCGGGCTCCTTCAAAAAAGGTCTGTGCCGGAATGCGGCACAGCTTCAGGTGTTGCTCGTTGATCCAGGCGCGTTCCTGGCGGAACCAGTCCAGGCACGCGCGCAGCTCAGGAGACCGGGCGAGTTCTGAAACGGAGGTGGCCACCTGCGCCATGGGAGAATCTAACAGTCTAACCCGTGAGGCGGGCTGTAAGCCCAATCGCCGGCTACTCCTACGCTTCCGGCAGCCCGCACGCCCGCCACGCGTCGAAACCGCCGGTGAGGTTCATCACCTGATCATAGCCCGCGCGCTGGATCAGGCTGCACGCGATGGAGCTGCGGTAGCCGCCTTTACAATGCACTGCCACGGGCCGGTCGCCGTCAATCTGTTTGACGACCTCCGGCAGTTTATGCAGGGGCATCAGGATCGCGCCGCGGATGTGCCCTTCGTCCCACTCCGGCTTGCGCCGCACGTCGACGATTTGCACGCGGTCCAGCATTGTGGACAGTTCCTGTGCCGTGATCTGTCCCGTCTGCGCCACACTGCGCCTGCTGGCGGCCCAGGAGGCCATGCCGCCCTTCAGTGCTCCGCGGACATGCTCGATGCCGACGCGGGCCAGGCGCAAACGCGATTCGGCGATGCGTTCATCGTCCTCGGCCACGATGATAATCTCCGGCTCCGGCCCCAGCAGAGTTCCCGCCCACGAGGCGAATTGCCCCGAGAGCGCGACATGAATCGAGCCGGGCACATGGCTGGCGAGGTATTCCTGGGAAGGACGCGTATCCAGCACCACGGCGCCGGCGCGCTGGCGCGCGGCCACCTCGCGCGGCGTCAGTTCCGCGAGCGGCGGCAGGTCGCCCACGGGAGGCGCGCCCGCGCGGTTGATCTCGGCGTCGGCGGCGAAGTAGCCCGGGCGCTCCGGCAGATCCGTGGTGATCAGGCGCACAAACTCTTCCTTGGCCCGCGGGCGAAGAGCGTAGTTGAGCGCTTTCTCCCTGCCGATGGTCGAGTGCTTTTCGGCGCGCATCGCCTTGCCGCACAGGCTGCCCGCTCCGTGCGCGGGCCACACTTCCACGTCGTCACCCAGCGGCAGCAGCTTGTTGTGCAGCGAATCGAACAACATCCCGGCGAGTTCGCGCGGCGTCAGGTTCGGCGAAAGATCCGGCCGGCCGACGTCGCCGATGAACAGTGTGTCTCCGGTCAGCACAGCGAACGGGCGTTCGCCCCGGTCGAGATCGATCACCGCGATGGAGACGCTTTCGATGGTGTGGCCCGGCGTTTCGAGAAACCGCAGAACCACGCGACCCATGCGGATCTCGTCGCCGTCGTGTACATCGACGTGCGGGAACGTTGCTCCCGCACGCGCGCCCAGGTAAATTTTCGCGCCCGTGCGCTCGGCGAGCTCCAGATGGCCGCTTACAAAATCGGCGTGCAGGTGTGTTTCGATTATGTGCCCAATCTTCAGCCCCCGCGCGCGGGCCTCCTCCAAGTAGATATTGACGTCGCGCTGCGGATCAACGACGCACGCTTTCCCCTCCGAGCCCAGCATGTAGGAGGCGTGCGACAGGCAAGACAAATAGAACTGCTGGAAGTACATCTTAGCCAGGCAAGTACTGTTTCAGAACCGGGAAAAAGCTGCGCACGAAATCGGCCGCCTGGCGCTCGGCTGAATCCTCGTCCTTGTCGAGCACCGGCACCACCACGCGAACCAGAGCCGTGTCCGTGCGGTTATAGCGGATGGCGTCGGCCATCACCCAGAATTTCGCCTCGAATTCCCCAGCCACCACGCGGTCACGCGACTGGTACCAGTACATCACCAGACTGCGCTGCTCCCCGCTGGCGATGATATAACGGTTCACCTCGATCGGCGCCGCTTCGCCCACCTCGAGCTTCACCTTGGCGTCGGAAATCGGCGTCCACCCCGCGCCGGGCAGGCAGTTTTTGGGCGAGTGGGGCGCCTTTCCGCTGCGCTGGCTCAGAAATGCGGCCACGAACAGTCCGGCAAACAGGGGACCGCGATGGTACTGGCGGTTCACCAGGTCATCGGCTTGCAGCACGTCCAGCGTCTCCTGGTCCACGACGCCGTCCTGCACGAACTCCCAACTCCCCAAGGTCCGCGGCAAATCTCGTAACGGCTGGCCGGGGACCACCGCCTCGGGCCGGATGGAGCTATACAGCAACGCCCCTTGCAGAACCAGCAGGATCGTCACCACGCGCGCCGGCGCGGATTGCAGGAAGCTAAACATCGGCCGGAGCCTCCAGTTGCCGCACGCCCCCCAGCCACTTGATCGCGCGGTGCACTGCAACCAGCATCAGGAAGGCGATGGCGGAAATCACCAGTCCCTCCAGGCTGTGGAAGAAGCCTTCGGCCAGCTCCGGGTTGGTCTCGCTGAGGATTCCCGTGATGGTGACTCTTCCGGAGTTGGCCAAAATCGCGATTGGAATGGTGGCGAAGAACAACGCCCAGCGCGTCCACACCTTGGAATCGAAGAAGTAGGAGTAGACGAGCGACAAGAACGTGAGCGTCAGCAGGCTGCGAATCCCGCTGCATGCTTCGGCCACCGAAAGCTTCTGGCTGGCCAGCTCCAGAATATTGCCTTCCCGCAGCACGGGAATGCCGAGCGCATCCAGAGTGAATTCGGCGATCCGGCTGGCCAGGATCTGCAGCGGGAAGGTGACGTAATTGAAGAGAATCGCTGGAATCGGAATCATGAACAGCAACAGCAGCAACGGGAACAGCAGGGCGCGCACCAACGCGGCGCCGCCCATCATCAGAAGCACGCCCGTGAGCGAGATCAGAAACGCGCTGCGTTGCAGGAACAGCTCGGCGGCCAGCGACCCCACGTAAGCCTGGATCAAGCCCCATGACAGCACGCCCGCGCCCCACCACGCGGGTTGCCAGGGCAGCCGCAGAACCGCACCGCGCCGCTGCCAGGCGATATAGAGAGCCACGATAGGGACGAAAAACCCGTGAGAAAAGTCGTCATCCGTGCTCCATTGCTGGATGAGCCTTCTCAGGATCGGGAAGTACGCGGCGATCAGGAGTACGGAAAACCAGGCCATGGCCGGCCAGGGAATCGCGCGCGGCGGCGCGGGCGGCGTTTGGGGAAGTTGCTCGGTGGCCGTGCCCACATATGACAGCATACCGCGTTCATGCGCCTGCGCCCCGTGGCTGCGGCTCACGGGGCCACCCCCCAATTCGCCTCCCGAAAAGGCTGCTCAAATCCTCAGGGCGAGCGCTCGGCGGGATCGGAAGGCGTGGGCGCCTCGACGCGGGTCTCGTGGCGCCACTGAAAGCGCTCCTTGCAAGCCTTGAAGCTGGCGAAGTTGCAGCGGCAGGCCGCACAGCGGTAGCGCGTGGCGCCGAGGCCCAGCAGGAACTTGGTCCAGGCCGGAGGATTGTAGTATTGCTCGCTCCACGTGGTCAGCTCCTGGCGGTAGCAGCGCGGGCAGCGCGCGTATTTCCAGGCGCCGCCGGCCCACACGCTGGTTTCCCAGCGGGCGCGGCAACGGCGGCAGCGCAGCGGATAAATCCCCACCAGGGCCTTGAACATCTCGCCGATGGTGCGCCGCTGGGAAATCCGGACTTCCCGGGTTCCGCATTTTGGGCAAGCCAGCTGCATCCCTTTGTTTACCGATTATATCGGCGTCACCGTGAGATTGGCGCGGCGGCGCGGAGCGACATAAGCGCGAATATGATCCTTCAGGCCCGCCACCAGGCGGTTACAAACCCCATGCCCGGCGCGGATGCGCAGGCCTTGGATGGAGACCACCGGCAACAACTCACGCGTGGTGGAGGTGATGAACACCTCATCGGCGGCTTCCAGGTCCTTCACGAACAGTGTCTTCTCGCTGACGCGCACGCCAGGAACGCGGATTTCCTCGAGCAGAACCGCGCGCGTTACGCCCGGCAGGCATCCCGATGTGAGCGGCGGCGTGAAGACATCGCTACCCCGTGCGATGAAAATATTCGCGGAGGTGCATTCGGCCACCTCCCCGCGCTCGTTTAGCAGGACCACTTCGTCCAGGCCCTCCTCATGCGCCCGCTCGTACCAGGTCAGATTTTGCGCCCAGGACGTGTACTTCACGCCGGCGAATTCATTGGCCGCGTGGCGGGCATGCGGAATCATGCCGAGCCGCACGTTTTCGCCCCAATCGCAGATGTTTGCGGTGAATGCGATCACGTCATAATCGCGAGTGATGCCGTGCCCCTCGAAGAGCCCGCCGCGATTGCGCACAACCGCGACGCGCAGCGTAGCTTCGTTCGCTCCGTTGGCCTCGATCAAGCGATGCAGATCGGCTTCAAGAGCCGCGGCATCCTCGGGGAAAGGCACACGCATCAGCCGCGCATCGTGCCGCATGCGCGCGAAGTGGCGCTCCCAGGCGAACAGCACGCCGTCATAAACGCGGACCGTGGAAAAGACGCCCCAGCCGTTCATGAAGCCTGTCTGCCCGGGGGAAAGCGTGAGATCGCCCGCGTCGCGAATCTCGCGATTGTGGAGCATGAGCCGGTGCATGCTCTTTCATTCTACGGCAGTTGGGACTCGGCGGCCCTGATTTTCGCAAGCGGAATGAGCGGAGCCTCCAGTGCGGCGTGAGCGTTTTCGGTAAGCGTGAGCCGCGCAGCATCGGCGGCGAACTGCATGAGAAAAGGATAATCCTGGAGCAATCCGGGCTCCGCGGGCTCCCAGGCGGCAAGAAGATATTCGCCGGGAGCCAGACTGTGGAACGTGAACGCTCCGTTCTGATCGCTGGCGGCGATACGGGCCAGGCGCAGTGCCTCGGCTTCCATATCGGC
>CAZTKA010000036.1:19434-27937 GCA_964614015.1 uncultured Bordetella sp.
GATACGCACTCCGTGGTTGGCCTTCCCTGGGTCCGGCGCAGCGGGCCATAACGTCACTACGGCGGCGGGGAGCGAACCGCCTTGGGGATCGCGCACGATGCCGGTGATGCCCGCGGCCCGGACCGAGAGCACGATCTGCAGGTCGCCGCCGCCCGGCGCCAATTCGATCGGTGTGTGCGTGACGTCTTGGCCATTGAAGCGCGCCGACTTGACGTACACGTTGGCCGGAAGCCCGTGGACATTCAGGTAGTGCGCCGAAGGGGCCGCGTGCTCGATGAGGAACCTGCCGTCAGGTGATACCGCCGCGGCGGCGGGGGGATTCCTGGCTTGAGCAGAGACTTCTTCGAGTTCCACGCTGACTCCGAATGTGAGGCTAGCCATACCGGCGCCCTCGAGGGTCATTATGCCGGCCACCGAGGCGCCCGGGCCGGCGATGAGCAGGACGTTATTCACGTCGCGGTCCGTAATAGTCACTACCTGGCGGGCCACAAGCTGCGGCGTGACGCTGGCATGCAGGCGCACGCCAGGCAGCGTCTGAATGAGATAAGTTCCCGGCGCCAGTGCGCGAAATTCGAAAGCCGCGTCCGGTTCGGCCGTCGTGCCCAGGACCTGGCCGGCATCTTCGGAAACCACCGCATCATCGCGGCTCACCGCCGCGAGCAAGGTTCCGTTGGCGGGGCTTCCGTCTTCGCCGGCGACCTTTCCCCGAATCGAGTACACGCGTTGGCGGCGCAAGCGGATATCGATGTTGCGCGCCTCCCCGCCGGGCAGGATCCGCACCGCCGCCGAATACGCGGGAGCGTAACCCTCCGGCGGCCGCCCGGCAGCGGTGTACAGAACGCGCCGGTCCATGACACCGATCGAATACGTTCCCGGAGCCAGATTGGCGATGCGATACTCCCCTTGATCGTTGGTCCATGCCCGCGCCGCGATTGCCATGCGCCTCATGCCGCTTTCGTAGGCGGGCCGCAGGGCGAGGACGGGCGCGCCCACCACCGGATCGCCCGCAGGATCGGTGATCTTGCCGCGGATCACGCCCTGCGGCGTCATCACGATCTCGAGGTTGTTGACGGCCGCGCCGGCGTCGAGCGTGAGAGGCGCCGGATAGCGCGCCTCCGCGTAACCGGGACGCAGCGCCGTCAGAAAGTAGTCACGCCCGGGCGGGATCTGATCGAAGTGAAACCTGCCGTCGTCGCCGGAGGCAGCAAACAGCGCGGGCCGCTTATCATCCTCCGGACCTTCGAGGAGAAGCTTGGCGCGTGGAATCGGATCGCCATCCATGCTGCGCACCAAGCCCTGGATGCGGGCGGTGACCGTCTGTGCTTCCGCCAGCGGCGCGAGGACACACAGCAATAGAGCAAGTTTCAGCATTCGTTCTTCCATCGGCGCGAGGAGGCTTGCCGTCCAGGGCCGGACCGGTCTAAAATCGGTCCACCGCCCGCCCGAATGCTTCTTTGCCCGGTCCGCGATTGCCGTTCGTCCTTGGCGCGAGCCGGGCGCCGCCTGGTCTGCCCGCGCGGGCATTCCTTCGATATCGCCCGCAGTGGCTATATTAACCTCTTGCAACCGCAGGAGCGGCACTCGAAGCAGCCCGGCGATACGGCGGAGGCCGTGGCGGCGCGGCGCCGGTTGCATGACCGCGGCGTCACACAGCCGCTGCTCGACGCCATTGCGGAGATGCTGGAGGCGCACGCCCGGGACGTGGTTCTGGATGCCGGATGCGGCGACGGATTCTACCTCGGTTCGCTGGCGCGGCGCATCGGTTTTGACGCGCATGGCGTCGACATTTCCACGAAGGCCGTGGACGCGGCGGCGCGGCGTTATCCGCCCTCCGAGGGAAAGTTCGAATGGATCGTCGCCAACGCCGACCGGTTCCTGCCCTACGCCGGCGCTTCGTTCAGCATCGTGCTGTCGATCAACGCCCGCAGAAACCCGGCCGAATTCTTTCGCGTCCTGCGCGGCGGCGGGCGCTTGCTGGTGGCGCTGCCCGCACCCGAGGACTTGATCGAATTGCGCGGCAAGGGCCGCGACCGCGTCGACCGGACCCTCGAAGCCTTCGCGCCGTACTTCAGCTTGACGGGCCGGCGGCGCGTAGTTACGGCGACGGAACTGGACGCCGAAGGCGTTCGCGATGTTCTCCTGTCGATTTACCGGCCGCTGCGGGCCGAGCCTGTGGAGGCGATGCGGGTCACGTTCGGCCTGGACCTGCTGTTATTCCGCAAGCTCCGCCGTCCTTCCGGTTCCACACGGCCTCGAACAGGCCGGAGATCCAGCACATCGGGCAGCCACGGAAAGACACCAGCGCCCCGGAGGCGGGCAGCAGCGCCCACCAGCCCAATTGTTCCAGATACAGCAGCGTGACGGCGAGAAAACCAAAGCCGAGTACGCCGCGGAAAACGTGACCGGTAATCGTGCGGCTGTGGAGCATACCCGCCTTCATCCTAGCACGTCGTGGCTCGCTTCAATCGGCCGGAAGCGCCGCGGACTCTACGACGGCTCCTGACTCAAGGCCTCCCGCTGGCGCCGCAAGCGCTGGGCGCGTTCGCGCGCGAAACGCTCGATGCCCTTCTGAATCGACGCCGCGTCCAGGCGCGCTTCGGCGATCACGTCCGGCTCCAGGCCGCCCGTGAGCCATTGATTGTCCCAGTCCGAGGTCATCGAGTATTCATCCGTCAGCGGACCCACGTTCCGCAGCGGCCACATGCGGCGCGTGCCCGTCGAGACGATCATCATGTCGTAATACGCCTCCGGGGGCAGCACGGAGCGCCGGTAGGAGTCCGGCTGCAAGTCGAACAATTCCTCGCTGATCGCCGCGATCACCTTGACGTTCACTCCGGCTGCTTCGAGCTTCGGCAGTGCGCTCAGCAGATTCACCGTCGAACTCGAACCCTGCGTGACGACGTAGCCGTGCCGCTGGCCGGGAGCGAAATCGCGAATCACATAAAAGCCCTTGGCCGCAGCGCGCAGATCTTTGTCCGCGAAGGTGTTGCGGTCCGCCACGGGAAAATCGGGGCGAGCCACTTCAAGCGAGATAATGCCGACCTTCGGATCGCGCGCAGCCACCTCGGCCGCCGCGAAATACCCCGGTGCGACATCGTTGTAATCCCAGAAGCTCAGATGAATCGTCTGGCCGCGCGGGAACAGTTTCCACACCTGGGGCGAGAAAATCCCGAAATGCGTGCGCGCATCGGCTGCGGTTTCCGGACCCGAGTGGCCGGCGAGAATATGCAGCACACCCAACCGGAACTTGCTGTCCTGATTCTGCTGGCTCCACACGCGCGCCGGCAGATACATGAGGGGCGTGAAGGCGCCATAGGTTCCGCTGATGGCCCACAGGCCGGCGAACTTGTCCGGATCCAGGGACGCGTTCTGGCTCACCAGCCCGATCGCGGTCGAGACATTGCCCGCTTCCTGGATCGCGGCTTTCAGCCGCGTGCCCGCCGGGTTCCTCTCCGGATCGTAGTGGCCCCACAGGTTGCCATGCTCCAGGTTGATCGATTCCGACAGGTCCGCGGCGATCGTCAGGAAGCGGTTCCCGGTAACATAATTCATCCACTTCAGGATTTCCGAAATGGCGCGGCGCGTGCCGGCCACTTCGCCCGGCTTGCGGAACAGCGTGATGCCGACCTGCTTCTCTTCGCCGGTGAACGGATGCTTGACGGTGACGTTTTGCGGTTCCTCGGGCAGATTCCGGACGCGCAGGCGCTCGTCCAGGAAGGGATCGCTGTTTACGGGGATACGCAGCGGAAAATCGTCCCGCACCGTGTCGCCGATCTCCACCAGGCGGTCCGCCAGCCAGTCGCCAAGCCCGTTTTTCTCCAGCACGCTTAGGGCGACGTCGACGTTGGTCTTGAACTGGATCAGGCGTTCGCGCGTATCCTTAGGCGCGCCTTCGCGAATGCCGGCGAACTCGACTCCGAAGCGCTGCTCGAATGTCGTGGCCAGTTTCAGGAAGTTCTCGGAGTTGATCTTGAAGCCGTAGGGATGGCTCGGGTAGCCGATGATCTGTTTCTCCAGCGGCGCGGGCCACCAGCCTTTCACGGTCTTGCCGATCATCGCCATCGGACGCCGGTCGGCGGGGTCCCAATCCTCCATCGTCTTGAGCGCCGCAACCACCTGGTTGTAGTCGTTGCCGTCCTCAACTTCAAAAACGTTCCAACCGTAGGAAGTCCACTGATCCGTCAGATTGTAGCCTCTGAATTTGGCATCCACGACTCCGCCAATCAACGCGTCGTCGATGCCCGCGTTGTTGTTGGAAATCATCAGGCGCAGCCGCTTGCCCACCTTGAGCGCGACCGCCTGAGTCTTTAATTCCTGCGCGTGCCCTTCGGTGAGGGCGAACTCGCCTTCGAAGGCGATCACCTTGGGCCGCTCGATGGGAGCGCCCACCACATCCCAGAAAGCGGCCTTGCCCGCCGCCACCGCCAGACCGATGCCGGAAGGTCCGCCGTTGACGTCATTGGTGCAATCGATCGATTCGGCGTGGCCGGAGAGGGCGCGAATCCCTCGGATCTTGGCTTGCGCGAACAGCGGATGATCCGCGAGGCCGTGATCCTGGAGCAGCGTCTTCAGCGCTCCGGCGCCGCGCCGGAACCCGAGCGCATCGATCCCCAGCATGGCCACATGCGGGTCGGCAAAGTAGCGCCTGTCTCCGGTGGCTTTGAACTTACGGTCCAGCGCCTCGCCCATGAGGATCCATAGGGCGTAGCAGGCCGGGATGCAGTGCCCCCCTGCCAGCATGAATTTATCGCAGTAGGGATGTTTCGGGCGGCGGTAGTCGTAACGCAAGCCGCCCAGAGCCGGTCCGGCCAAATGCACCGCGACGTTGTAGGGCGTATAGGCCAGCGGACCGCCGTAGTGTCCCGTCTGCGCGTAGTTGCCCAGCAGGACCAGCGTCATCGCCGTCAGGAACCCCATGTCCTCGAGGCGTTCCTGATCGTAGGGCACGTCGAGCCGTGTTACGGCGGATCCCGCGCTGTGCGTGATTGAAGCCAAAACGAAACCTCCATTACGAACTCGCATTATCCCAAATTCCCGTAGGGCCGCCAATCTCGGCTCACGGACTTCTTTCAGCTGGGCCGCGGGCTGGCGCAGCCGTTTCTTGCAAGCTCCCACCCCGAACTGATAGCCTGATTGCCGAAGTGAAAATCGGCGTCTTCACCCCCCTTCTCTCTCAACTGCCTCTGGCCGAGGTGTTGAAAAAACTGAAGAGCCACGGCATCTCGACCATCGAGCTCGGGACCGGCAACTATCCCGGCGACGCGCACTGCAAGCTGAGCATGCTTGAGGACGACCGCGCGCGCGCGGCGTTTCAGCAGACGCTTGCCGATTACGGCTTCACCATCAGCGCGCTGAGCTGTCACGGCAATCCGCTACATCCCGACCCCGCGCTGGCGCAGCGCGACCAGGAGGTCAACCGGAAAACAATATTGCTTGCGGAGCAATTGGGCGTCCCCATCGTGGTCGATTTTTCCGGATGCCCCGGCGATGCGCCCGGCGCCAAGCGCCCGAACTGGGTCAGTTGCCCGTGGCCCCCCGAGTATCTGGAAACGCTCAAGTGGCAGTGGGACGACGTGGTTATGCCTTATTGGACCCGGCGCGCGAAATTCGCCGAAGAACACGGCGTTCGTGTGGCCATCGAAATGCACCCGGGCTTCGTCGTGTATAACCCGGAAACCATGCTGCGGCTGCGCGATCTGGCCGGGCCCTCCATCGGCTGCAACTACGACCCAAGTCATATGTTCTGGCAGGGCATCGACCCCATCGCCGCGATTCGCGTGCTCGGCGATGCGATTTTCCACGTACACGCCAAAGACACGCAGATCTACGATCGCAATCTGCCCTTGACCGGAGTCCTCGACACCAAGCCCTACACCGACGAGCGCAGCCGGGCCTGGATCTTCCGCACTTGCGGCTACGGACACGGTGAGGAATGGTGGCGCGAGTTCGTCTCGACGCTCCGCATGTACGGCTACGATTACGTGCTCTCGATCGAGCATGAAGACAGTCTGCTGTCGGCCGAGGAGGGCTTGGCCCGCGCCGCGGCGTTCCTGAACGGATTGGTTCCGCGCGAACGGCCTGGAGCCGCGTGGTGGGTATGAAAGCCGCCATCATCGGCACCGGATTCATGGGCCGCGTCCATCTCGAGGCCGTCCGCCGCCTGGGGAATGTCGAGGCATTCCTCGTCGCCAGCCGCAACGAGGCGGAGGTCCGCAAGGCGCTCGAAGACAAATCCGTGACCGCGGTTCACATCTGCACGCCCAACGCATCGCACGGCGCCTTGATCAAAGCCTCGCTCGAAGCCGGCAAACACGTGCTGTGCGAAAAACCTCTGGTCACCACGACCGGTGAAGCGGCTCACCTGGTCGACCTGGCCCGCGCGCGCAAACTGCGCAACTGCACCTGCCACAATCTGCGCTATTATCCGATGGTGCAGCACATGCGCCGCATGCGCGAAGCGGGCGAGTTGGGCGAAATATTCGTCGTGCAGGGCACCTATTCGCAGGACTGGCTGCTCTACGACACGGACTGGAACTGGCGCATCGATCAGAAGGACGCGGGTCCCTCGCGCGCGTTGGCCGACATCGGCTCGCACTGGTGCGACATGGCCGAGCACGTCACCGGCAGCAAGATCACGCAACTGTGCGCGGACTTGCAGACCTATCACAAAACGCGCAAGCGTCCGAAGGCGCAAGTGGAAACCTTCGCCGGCAAGACGCTCGCCCCGGAGGCGTACGACGAAGTGCAGGTTACCAGCGAGGACTTCGCTTCGGTGCTGATCCGCATGGGCTCCCGCGCGCGTGGAGCCTTCACGGCCAGCCAGGTTTCCGCGGGCTGCAAAAACCGCCTGCGCATCGAGATTTACGGCAGCAAGAGCTCGGTTGCCTGGGACCAGGAACGCCCGGACGAGCTGTGGATCGGCAACCGCAACACGAACAATCAGGTGATCGTCAAGGATCCGTCGCTGTTGAAAAACGGGGCGCGGGCGTACGCGGACCTGCCCGGCGGTCACAGCGAAGGCTATGACGACACGTTCAAACAGGTCTTCCGGCGTTTCTATCAGTCGATCGAAGACCCTTCGGCTGCTCCCGAGTACCCGACCTTCGAGGACGGCCTGCGCCAGTTGAAGATTCTCGAAGGTGAGATGGCGAGCCATTTGCGCCGCGCCTGGGTGGAGATCCCGGCTTGAGCGGCGCAGCACCCGCGGTCTATAACAAGACGCGCCTGTTCTGGATCAGCAGCCTGGCGCTGTGCATGAGCGGCATCGCCAACGCGTTGCGCGCCAATGCCGCTTCCGATTTGCAGCGCGAGTATCTCGATCCCATCGACCGCCTGCGTTCCGCCGAGATGACCGGAACTGTGCTGGGTGTGCCGTTCCTGGCCTTCGCCGTTACGATCGCGGTCAGCAGTCCGCTGCTCGACGTGGTCGGCATGCGGCTCCTGTTGCCCCTGGCCGCGATTCTGCTGCCTGTAGGGATGCTGATCGTGGGATTCGCCGGCGAAATCGCGGGCGCCTCGGGTGTCTATGGCGTGCTGTGGATCGGAGCCGCGGTGGCGGGCGTGGGCTGGGGCCTCACGGAAACCGTGATGAATCCGCTGATCGCAGCGCTGTATCCCGATGACAAGACTGCGAAACTCAATGCCGCGCATGCGTGGTGGCCGGGGGGCCTGGTCCTAGGGGGTCTCGCGGGCGTAGGGCTTTCCAGCGCGGGCATCGATTGGCGCTGGAAGATGGGGCTGGTCGTGATTCCGGCAATCGTCGTATTGGCTCTGTCCGCCGGATTGCGGTATCCGCCCACCGAGCGCGCCGCAGCGGGCATCAGCATGGGAGAAATGTTCCGCGAACTGCTGAACCCGATGTTCTTCGTTCTGTTCTTCTCCATGTTCCTCACCGCGGCATCCGAGCTCGCCCCGGGCCAGTGGGTGGATCTCACGCTCAGCCGCACCGTCGGCATGCCGGGCATCCTGCTGCTGGTGTACGTCAGCGGACTTATGTTCCTGATGCGGCACTTCGCCGGACCCCTTGTGCACAAGTTCTCACCCATCGGCGTGCTGTGGCTCTCGTGCCTGGGCGCGGCGCTGGGCCTGGGCGCGCTGAGCTTCGCCAATTCGCCCGTGACGGGACTGCTGGCGGCGACGCTGTGGGGAACGGGCGTCTGCTATATGTGGCCCACCATGCTGGCGACCGCCTCCGAGCGGTTCCCGCGCGGCGGCGCGTTGCTGATGGGGCTGATGGGAACCGCCGGCACGCTCTCGATTCAGTTTGTGCTGCCTGTGATGGGCGCGATCTACGACAACCGGAAAATCGAAGCTGCGGGCGGCGCGGCGGCGTTCAACGCATTGCAGGGCGACGCGCTGAATCAGGTGCTGGGAGCGGCCGCGCAGAGCTCCTTCCGCGCGGTGGCGATCCTGCCCGCGCTTTTGCTGTTCGTGTTTGGCGCAATCTGGCTGTACGACCGTTCGAAAGGCGGCTACAAGGCTGTGCCGCTACGTCGCGCGGGCC
>CAZTKA010000037.1:0-26977 GCA_964614015.1 uncultured Bordetella sp.
TATATTGCTCCGAAGGCAGAGGTCACAGGTTCGAATCCTGTCGGGTGCGCCATTTACGAACAAAACTGGGCACTCCGGCCGCAGTCGCTCCGCTTCCCATAACCAAGCGTTCCAGAACGGTTTTTCGGCCGTGGATGCGGATTTCCGCGTCGTCGACTTCGACATTGTCGATCATGGCGCGCAGATAGGCGCGGCGGAACGGGACCGGGCCGTCACAGATGTTGGCGCGCATGGTTTCGGTGAAGGCCTGAATCTTCTCCTGCGTGATCCGTGCTTCCGGGCGCATTTCGGTGAGCGCCCGGTCGAGTGTGGCCTGGGCGATGTCGCGCTCGGTACGCAGCGCCTCGATGCGATCTTTGAGGGTCGGGTCGGCAGGGTCCGCGATGCCGGTCTCGATAGCCTGATAAAGGCGGCTGAGCCGGCCCTCGGCTTCAAGCAGTTTGGTGCGCAGGGCTGCTACCCGTTCAGCATGGTCGCTGTTGCGGGCCGCCTGCCGCTCCAGCAGGGCTTCCAGAAGGGTGTGGACCCTTGAGGGTGTCAGCAGGTCGACAGCGAGCCTTTCCGTAACAATGCTGTCGAGCCGGTCCATCGGGATGGCGCGACCTTTGCAGGCGCTCTTGCCCTTTTGCGCGCAGGTGGCGCAGGCATAGTAGCGATAGCGGCCTGACTTGCCGGTCCGTAGCGTCATGCCGCCGCCGCAGCTGGCGCAGGTGGCAAGGCCGGTCAGCAGGATCGGCCCGGTCACTGTGCGCGGCGGCGTCACCTTCGGGTTGCGGGCCTTCAGCATCTTTTGCAGCCGGTCGAAGGTCGCCGGGTCGATGATCGGGTCGACCGGCACGACGATTTGTTCGTCTGACGGCTTGTCCTCCTTCGTCTTCCAGGCCTTCTGGTTGAAGCGGTACTCGCCCTTGTAGACCGTGCCGGTGATGAGCTTGTGCAGCGGCCCGATACCCCAGCGCGCGCCGCGGCGGGTGCGATGGCCGTGATCGTTCAGCCATGTGGCGACCGCCTTCACGCCCATCGGGCCGGACGTGCCGTCGCCCTCGATGAACAGCCGGAAGATCAGCCGCACGGTCTCGGCCTCAACCGGGTCGATCGCGAGCTTCTTCTTGGTCTTCGCCCCGCGCTGCCCGGCGGCCACGATGGCATAGCCGTAAGGGGCCGCCGCGCCGTTCCAGAAGCCCTGCCGTGCATTCTCCTGCATCGCGCGCAGGACATGCTTGGCGTTTTCCTTGGATTGGTACTCATCGAACAGGGCAAAGACCTGCCGGACCATCACGCTCATCGGATCGTCGCCGAGGTCCTGCGTGATGCTGACAAGCCGGATGCCGTGCTTGCGCAGGCGGCGCACATGGTATTCGAGCGCGAAATGGTCGCGCGCGAAGCGGCTGAAGCTATGGACGATGACGGCATCGAACGGCGCGCCGCCCGCCGTGGCGATATCGAGCAGGCGCTGGAGCTGCGGCCGGTTGTCGTCCGTGCCGGACAGGCCGGCATCGACGAATTCCGCGGCCACCTCCCAGCCGCGCGCGGCGCAGAAATCCGTCATTTGCCGCCGCTGGTCGGGGATCGACAGGTCGCTCTCCGCCTGCCGCCCGGTGGATACGCGCATGTAGAGCGCGGCGCGCAGGGGCGCTGTTGCTGCCGGCGATGTCGTTTCACGGCGGTTCATGACCGTACTTCCACACCCATACAGTCTTCATCCTGTATGGCAGGCCTTTGCGGCTGTTTCGAGTCTGGTTTTGCCTTAGGGTCGGCCAGTAGCCGCACGATCTCCGGCATCAGGAAGGCTTCGAGGACGGCCAGTTCTTCGTCGCTGACCGGGCAGTCGCCGGTCAGGTCGCCGAATACGGCCCGGTCTGCGGACACATGCGGGCTTGCTTCCCGAGCGGCAGGCGCCGCGCAGGGAGGCAAAGTCCGGCGATCGCTGGACATCTGTCCGCGCATCTCATGGTCCTCGCGATGAAGGGATGACCGGCGGGCAAGCCGCCGGCCGGTTCAGTTGTCGTTTGCCGGGCGACAGCGATGCGGATGCCGGTCGAGGCCGCGCGTGCGGCTGATGGCATCCAGCCCGTCGACGTAAGCCTGCCAGGCGCGCTCATACGCCTCCGGCGAGCGCATCGCGGCTTCCGGGCTCAGTTCCAGGACCAGACGCACCGCATCATGCATGGCGTTGATGTCGGTACTGGTCGCGCGCTCGTTGCGGGCGCGCAGGTAATCCCGCCCCCAGCGCCTGAACTCTTCCGGCACCGTGCCGGGTTTTTCTGAATAACGGTCCATATTCGTCTCCTGACTTTGAGTCGAATATGCCGTCGCCGGCGCGCGGGTTTTCACGGTGAAAGCGCGTGGAAAATGAGGGAACGGCACAATAAGGAAGGCCCGCGAGATGTCTCGCGGGCCTTTTCTAATCTCGAAATATCGGCTCTTCACCATCAAGGCTGAGCGGCCCGCCGCCCGGATCGCACCGCCCTTCCTGAAGGCGGTGCTGCCGGCAGGCCTGATCCCAGATATGCTCCATCATCATGATGAAGTACCGGCGGATATTCTCTTCTGTATCCGGCTCGCCGATGAATGCCAGAAACTGGCGGGCATGCACCAGCTGGCAGGGCGGGATCGTGAACTCGATCGTCACAGCTTCTTTTTGATTGCAGCAAGACATTCGCCACCTCCGTGCTTCTGCAAGGAACATAGCGGCGCAGCAACCCGCCCTTCCTCGTCAAAACCGCGCGAAACCGGCCCGGCGATAACCGGGCCGGCAGGACAGCGTCAGAACCGCAGCGCGGGGGACTGCTGCCGCAGCCGGATCATCCGGCTGACGGTATCGAGGCTCGCGACCGCGTGGCGGTGCGCCTCCGTGCCCGGTTGCGCCTGGGCCAGGGCAAGCTGCACCTGACGGTACAGGGCGTGCAGTTCGGCCAGGGATTTGTGGCTGAGTTCGCTGACAGTGATGATGCGGGACATCGCATTCTCCTTTTTCTCGGAGGCCCCGACCATCAGGGCCTCAACGGCCCCGGTCACACACATCATCGACGGATGAGGTCCCTGTGGTCGGGCGGAGAGGAAAAGCGGGAATGAGAGGGCGCGCAGCGTCGCGGCCGCGACGAGCGCAGATCACGGCCGGACGCTCGCCGTAACGGCGGGCGCAGCAGCCCGGAACCCCAGCGTTTCTGCGGCTTTGCGCGGTTTTGAAATTTGAAGGGAGGCGCGGAGCGCGATATAATTTAAGTATATTGAGAGTTGTGTGATGATGATTACTTTGAGTGCTTCGATGCAAATAAAGATACTCGGCGAGATGAGTTTCGCCGAAATGCGTCAGGCGATCTACGAGACCTTCCAGGAAATCCAGGATGAATACGGGCTGCGCCGTACCTTCGGCGTGGTGCTGTTCATCAATCCGGTCGACGAGGTTGGCGAGAAGGTTGTTCCTCGCAACCGTTTCGGCCGACGGGTGGAGAGGGTCACGAAGAAAGGCGCCTATCGCTCCGCCGCCGACGAGTACGATCCGCGGTAGCGACTGGACGCAGGGGAGACAAACAAGAAAGGGGAGCGCGGATGCAAATGCCGCCGCACTATATCGGCCTTGAACAGGCGCGGCAGGTGCTGGCCGAAATGGGGGTCGAACTGACCCCGCGCCAGATGAAACGGGCCGCCGACAAGGATGCCGCCGGCCGGCGCAAGCTGCCCTTCTTCGTCGACCCGATCGAAGGGACCTTAAAGATCGAGCGCGGCACACTGGTGAATATCTACCGGCAACTGCAAATAGAAGCAGAGAATCAGTACAGAAATAAGGATTGACTTATAAGTTCACTTTTTGTTCTATATTGCAGAAATAACAATAAAAATCGTTTGGTTATGGCAGACATCAGAAAGAGAAAAGGGCGATCCGGCGTCGGCTGGCAGGTCCGGTACAAAGAGCCGGTGTCAGGGCGTATCCGCTATAAATCTTTCGTGCGACGCATGGACGCCGACGCCTTTGTGGCGACGCTCGGTCATCATGATTTCCTCCATGATCGCGATACGGTCACTATTTCCGAAGCGGCCAGCCGTTGGCTGGATGTGTGTGAGAACACAGGGCGCAAGGGACGTGAGCCGGTAGAAGGTTCGACGCTGAGAAAGTACCGTGAGCACGTCAAGATCATAGCGGCCAGGATCGGCAATGTGCGGCTGAACCAATTAACGCCAGTCACGTGCGATGAGTTTCGTGACAGCCTCCTGCGGGAATTTTCGCGCAAGTACGCGAAGAAAATACTGACTTCCTTCAAGTCGATACTGGCGCAAGCCCGGACTGACGGCCGGCTCCGGAGTGACCCCGCAGAGAGCACGGCCATCCTGATCTCGCAGCGTCACGAAAAACAGGAAGATATGGCGATCCCCAGCCTCGCAGAGGTGCGGGCCTTGTTGGCCAAGGCGCAGGAGTTAAGGCACAGCACCGATCGTCAAACGGCGAAAGCCTGGGCGCGATACGAGCCGTTTTTCCTGGTTCTGGCCTACTCCGGCATGCGCCCTTGCGAAGTGATCGGCCTGCCCTGGAGGGACGTGAACTTCGAGAAGCGCACGATAACTGTTTCGCAGGATGCCACGGAGACGCGGGAGATCGGACTGCCGAAGTCAGCATCCTCCTACCGAACCATTCATATGCCGGACCTCGTCATCGATGCTCTGCGGGCCTGGAAAGCCCACTGCCCGCATAGCGAGCTTGATCTGGTCTTCCCGACCGGAACCGGCATGGTCGAGAGCCACGGCAATATCACCAATCGCGGCTGGTACGTGTTGCAGCGCGCCTGTGGAATCGTTGATTCCGCTGGCCGGCCACGCTACCCGCTCAAGTCATTGCGGCACGTGCGGGCGTCCCTTGAAATTCACAGCGGCGCGACGCCAAAAGAAGTACAGGCGCTGATGGGGCATTCTTCCGTCAAGATAACCTTCGACGTCTACGGCCATTTGTTCTCGGATCACACGCATTTGCGGGCCGAAAGAGCCAACATAATAGCCGCTCAGCTTTCTGCGTGTGGCGAATTTGTGGCAAGCGCTTAGCAGTATTTTTGTATATCAATCGCTTAATCGATGTTTTTCGGGGATTGAAAATCCCCGTGTCGGCGGTTCGATTCCGTCCCTGGGCACCACTTTAAAATCAAGCAGTTAGCGGCAAATTTCATTCCCATAACCGCCAAAAACGCGCCACATCTTGCCACTTTTTGTATCCGCTGTAACCCGCAGAAATCCTCGGTTGTCCGGAGCGATCTTTTTCTGCGTGTGGCGAGTTTGTGGCAAGACCCTATGACAGTTGTGGCCTTTTGCCCTGTCGGCGCAGGGTCCCGGCCTGTGCCTTGATGACGTCCAGCTCGCGGCTGTCCAGGTCGCCCCGGATGACCCGCAGGGCCGTGATAACAGTCTCTTCCATATCGGCGGTGAATGAACTCCGCCCGACGACGTTCGCCAGCAGCCATTCGGCCAGGTCCGCATCAAGGCTGATCGTGACGTAGTGCTGGGGCCGCAGGTAGCCGCCGGCGCCGGCGGGGGCCTTGGCCCGCTGGCGCGGGGTCAGCGCCTTCCATTGCTCATAGCTCATCATCTGCTTGCTCCTTTCTGCGCGGTCCTGTGCCCCGGATCGATTTGTATCCTGCCTTTGCCGCTCCTTCGGGCGCGGGGTCCTCAAGGATCGACGCGAGTCCTGGCCGGGCGCGCCGGCCGGTCAAACCCCGCCCGCACCACTCCCGGCGCTTGCGCGCCGGGACCGTGTTAGGGCCTGACCGCCCGTCTCGATCGCCCGTCCTTCCTTGCCGCGTCTTGAGGAACCCCCGACGCAAAGGAGACAGGTCATGTCGGACAAAACGGAAGCCCCGCGGCAGGACATCTACAGCCGCATCACCAACCAGATCATCGCCGCCCTTGAGCAGGGCGTGAAACCCTGGACCCAGCCCTGGAACGCCGCCCACGCCGCCGGGCATGTGTCGCGGCCCCTGCGCCACAACTGCCAGCCTTATGGCGGGATCAACGTCCTGACGCTGTGGGCGTCCGCGATGAGCGGCTCGTTCAGCGCGCCGATCTGGATGACCTTCCGCCAGGCGATCGAGCTGGGCGGCCATGTCCGCAAGGGCGAGAAGGGATCGCCGGTGGTCTACGCCAACACGATCACCCGCGCCGAGACGGATGAGGCCACCGGCGACGATGTCGAGCGCACCGTGCCCTTCCTCAAAGCCTACACGGTCTTCAACGTCGAGCAGATCGAGGGCCTGCCGGGTCACTTCTACGCGCTGGCCGAAAGTGGCCGTAACCCGGACGAGCGCATCGCCGACGCCGAGACCTACTTCGCGGCTACGCGTGCCGATATCAGGCATGGCGGCGACAGCGCCTATTACAGCCCGGCGCTGGATTACATCCAGATGCCGCCCTTCGAGGCCTTCCGCGACGCGCAGGCTTACTACGCCACGCTCGCCCACGAGGCGACGCACTGGACGCGCCATGCCACGCGGCTTGACCGTGACTTCGGGCGCAAGCGCTTCGGCGATGACGGCTACGCCCGCGAAGAGTTGGTCGCCGAGCTGGGCGCGGCGTTCCTGTGCGCCGATCTTGGGCTGGCGCTGGAGGATCGCGCCGACCACGCCGCCTATATCGGCCACTGGCTGGCGGTGCTGAAGGACGACAAGCGCGCCGTCTTCACCGCCGCCGCGCACGCGCAGCGCGCGATCGATTACCTGCACGGGCTCGCCCGACCGCAGGAGGCCGCCGCGTGAGCGGCGGCCTTTCAATATTGCGGTGCGCATCTCAGCCGCCCCCGAAAATCGCGATCAGCACGATCGCGATCACGACCCAGCCGAGCGCGGACGAACCGCCCGCTGCCGGGGCCGGGTTGCGGCCGCGGCTGCCGCGCTCGACCTCCCGCGCCGCCTTGGCGGCGAGCGCCGCCGGGTGGCTGGGGATGTAATGCGGGTCGAGGTCGGACAGCCACACCTGCTGCATGGCCTTGTTGTCGTAAATCATCTTCATACTCCTTTCGCTCAGGCATGCTCAGGGATATCGCCCGGCTGCTCGCCCCATTCCTGCGCCGGCGTCAGGGCCACGCCCTTGCCCTTGCGCGCCTGCGCTTCGACCACCTCGTCACACGCCTTGAGGCGGGCGAGGATCGCGAGCGCCGTCTTGCGGCCATAGACGGCCATCAGGTCATGGCGCTGGCCGAGATATTCGAAGGTGACGATGTAGGACTCCTGGTAGTAGGGCGTCCGGAATTGCGGCCGTCCCCGCGCCTGGTCGACGCGCTGCTCATACTCATGTTCGGCCTGCTCGCGCCGCGCCTTGTCGTGCGGCACGAGCGCGAAGCGGTGAGCATGGCGGCGGTCGAAACGCTCCCACGGGCCGAACCGGCGGCGCTGCACCGCGAAACTGTCGGTGGTGATGGTCATGAGCGCACGGCGCTCGAACATCTCGCCGATCCAGCTGCGGATGATGCCCTGGCCGGCGAGCGCGCCGCCGGTCATCACGATGGTCCACCACGGATTGGCTTCGCGGATGCCGATCACCACGCCCATCACGAGGTGATAGGCGATGCACAGGCCGGCGCAGCCATCGGCGATGCGGGCGCGCAGCGGGGTGAGTGCCCGCGCCTCGATGGTGAAGGCGAGATTGCCGTCGGCATCTTCATACTGGCGCGTCCACGGCGCGCCGTCGAACGGCGATGTATAGCTTGCCATGCCAGTGCTCCTTTCTTCGTAAAGACTTGTCTTTTGTTGCGTCTGCGCAAAAAATAAGCGCGATTGCGCGGGCCATTCCTCGCGCAATCCGCGTCCGGCGGAGTGGGATATGGAGTATGGCGATGCCATCATCAGGCGGCTGCGCGACCGCCTGCTGCGCTACCGCAGCGAGACCCGCATCGGCGGGCGCAAACGGCCGTGGCATCAGGTCGCGATGGCGATCGCCGACGCCGAGTCCGTGCCGCGTGCGTTCTATGACAAGGAAGACGACTTCGCCGTGCTGGGCGAAGCGCTGCGCCGCTTCGGCGCCGGGACGCAGGTCCTGAGCCGCGAGCGGCTCGATGCCTTAAGCGCCTTCCTCAAAGAGAAGGGCTACCTGACAGAAACCGATCTTGAGCAGGCTGACGCGCCGGTGCAGGTGCTGCACGGCCTTGCCGCCTTCTTCGGCAATGGCAGCCTGCCCGACCCGCAGGCGCTGTGCGGCGATTACCTTGCCGCGCGGCACGGTGGCGGGCGTAACGAATACCGGCTCCTGACCATCGCCCTCAACGGCAGCGGCGCGCTGGAGGCGGAGGAAGTCACCCATGTCACGACGGCCCGCACCCATGCGCGCCACCCGGTGGAGCTGCATCGCTTCTTCAAAGTGGCGAGTACCGCGATGACGCGCTGCGACGGCTGGGCCGTGGCGCTGGCGGCCGGGCCGGTGCTGATCCTCGTGCGCGACCGGCTGAGCGGTGCGGGGGCGCTGCGGACTCTGTTCCCGGACGATGACGGTGATGCGCAGGACACCGCCCGCGCCCTGCACATACTGGAGCACGGGCCCTTCTCCCTGGGGCGTCGCACGATCCGCATCGGCGGCGAAGCCAGGGACGAACCCGCCATTCCTGACCTTGTCGCCGCCTGGACGCAATGGAACAGCTGGCGCTTCGAGCGACAGGAGCCGGTGCGATGAGCGATGAGACCGAAGCCCGCCGCACCCCGCTGCCGCCCGCCTTCATCGAAGCGGTGCGCACCGGCAATGTGGCGGCGGTCAAAGGGATGATTGCCGACGGCTACCGCGACTTCGACCACCCGGAGCCGGGTACGGGCCTCACCGCCGTGCACTACGCCGCCGCCCGCAACGCCGTCGCGATCCTCAAACTCATGATCGCGGCGGGGCCGTGCGACTTCACCCGCAAGGACCGGCAGGGCCGCACGCCCGCCACGCTGGCGGTGGAGGTGGCGGACAATCCCGTGTTCGGCCGCTATCTCTACGACCGGCAATACCGCCAGCACCCTCACGCCCAGCCCGCAGGGGACGCGGCGTCCATAACGCGCAAGGATCGCCGCGCCCGCTAGGTCGGGTCATACTTCCCGGCGAACAGCGCATGTAGTTTGCTTGTGCTGTCGAAATACTCCACTCGTTGCAGGATCATCGGGTGGTAGCCCGCCCAGATCACCAACTGCCGCTTCAGCCGGTCGGCGCGCGCGAACAGGCGGCTGACTTCTTCCGGCGTCAGCAAATCGTGCAGCTCGATACTCTCCGAGCGGCCCGACAGGCCGGCGGCACTCTGGTCCGGGCCGACTTCGCCCTCGCGCGTGACCGCGACCATCGTCTTGCCCAGCCGCCGCGAGACATACTCCATCGTCATCAGGTCATTATTGCCGAAGAACTGGAGCACCCCGGCATTGCCGGCGAACGTCTCCCAGCGCTGGCCATACAGAGCCTTGCCCTGGCCCCAGTCCTGCAAGAACACCCACAGCTTCACATCAAACGACGCGATCTGCCCCGCCGCATCCTCCAGCTGGCGCATATGGCCGAGCACCGGGAACTCGTCGAGGCAGACGAGCACCGGGGCGGCGGGCTTCGCGCGCTCGCGCTCCATCGCGTCGAGCAGTTGGTTGACGAACAGGCGCAGCCAGCGATTGCACAGCCCCATGCGGCTGGCGGGCAGGCAGAGATAGAGCGTCTGCCCAGCGGCCGCGCGCTTCAGGTCGGCGAGGTCGAAGTCATGGCCGGACAGCACCCGTCGCATCGCCTTGTAGTCCAGAAACTTCGTATGCCGCCGCGCGGTCGACAGGACACTCGCCCGTTCCCGGTCGGGCTTCTCGTAGAACTCGCGCGCCGCGCTCTCGATCGCGTTGGCGAGGTCGTCGGTATCGCTGCTGCGTGACAGGCGCTCGGCATTGGCGAACATCGCGTCTTCGAGGGCGAAGGCCTCGTCATCGCCTTCGGCGGCGATCATCGCATCACGCAGCAGGTCGCGCAGCGTCACCAGCGTCCGCCGCCCCTCAAACGACGCGTCGCTCGCGATATGCAGGATCAGCCCTTCGATGAAATTGCGGGCGCTCTCATCCCAGTGCGGGTCCTTGCCCGCGGACGGCACGACCAGCGCGTCCGCGATCATCCCCGCATCCTCGATCACCGTGTCGCTGTCGATCCGCAGCATCGCCAACGGGTTGTAGCGCTTGCGGTACGGCGCGACATGATTGCGGCAGGTCAGGAACGGGTCCAGCACATACACATCCTGCCCCAGCGCCGCCCGGCGGCGCGCGGTCAGGTTCGCGAGTTCGCCCTTGGGATCGAGCGCCAGCACGCTGCCGCAATAGAACATCAAGTTCGCGACCAGCATCACTGACTTGCCCGCACGCGACCCGGCGACGGTCAGCATATGGCGGTTGTCGTCAATGCCGATCAGGCGCTCGCCAAGCGCCCCGACCAGCACCCTCGCGGCGGGACGGTTACAGTCGTATGCAACAGCAGGAGACCGCGCCAACTGCGCCGGGTCCTGCCACCGCGCCTGCGGCACGCTCTGCTGGTTGAGGAAACGCGTGGCGATGCCGCGCGGGATGTCGCGGGTGAAGTCGGTGGCAAAGCCGTTCATGAGAGAGGCTCCATCAGAGCTATGATGTGAGACTCTGCGGGGCACAATTTCCTCGCGCATACCGCGTCGCGGCATGAGCGATGCGTTGGGAGGTCCCGCGGACGATGAGTGGGCTATCCAACTGTTATGCATAACCAAATACGCGCAATAAAATCAATTATATTGATTTTAATCAGTAACGAGCGATAATTATATTTATGAGACGATATATATTAGAAAAATGTATTTGCAATTTTTTGTTGGCGGCTGCACTTGTGATGCTATTCGCTGTGCAAGAGGCCCTTGCGCAATGCGCCATCCAACCAAGCGGCAGCCGTCCCGAAGGGACGATCATCTATAACCGCGACCACGAGGTTTTTCAGGGGTGCGAGGGTACGCAATGGGTCGCATTGCGGGTGTCAGGCAATAATTTTGCACCGCCGGAGATCAACTGTCCGGCCGATGCCGCGGGCGCCAACGTGACCAGTGGCCTTATCCACCGCTGGGAATTCAACGAGGGGTCGGGAACTTCCGCGGCAAATTCTGTCGGGGCTCAAGCCGGAACGCTGACAGGCGGCGCGAGCTGGGCAGCGGGCGTTTATGGCACGGCCGTTGATCTCGATGGAACTGGTTATGTCGCCCTCGGCACGATGGATATTAGCGGCTCCGCGATGTCTATAACCGCCTGGGTCAAGTCGGGATACTTGGTGCCGGACGACTTCCGGATTATTTCCAAGGCAAGCAGCACTTCAGAAGCCGACCATTACTGGATGTTGGGCACCGAGAATACAATTGCTCCACGCATAAGGCTGAAGACCGGTGGCACGACAAATACGCTCAGCCAGTACAATCAAAGCTACAAGTTCTTGCAGTCCAGTACCTGGCAGCTCTTCGGACTGACGTACGATGGTTCAACGATGCGGATATATGTGGACGGTACGGAGGTGCGCTCGACAGCCAAAACCGGCGCGCTCTCCACGAACAACGCCATCGCCGCAGCAATTGGTCGCAATGGTTCAGACAACAGCGGCCGTTGGCGAGGCCTGATCGACGATGTACGCATTTATGACCGCGCGCTGTCAGCCGCCGAAGTCAAGGACCTCTTCGATCACGGCAACAGCGCCCTGTGCAACTAAGGGGCCACCCGGCTTTCCAGCATGTCCCCTGCCAGGAATGACCCGGGACACAGGACATCATTGGACTGAGATCAGCCGGACCCGTCACCGGGTCAGCCCGCCGGTCCGGATGATGGTAAAACTTGCTTGGCTGGATCGGCACTGGCCGCTCCGCCCTATCTCGGCGAAAAGCCATGACACAATACATTCGTGAACCGAGATAAGACACACCGCGCACGACGTGGTCCCCGTTATTCCAGCGTGGCAACCGGCGTCAGTCGCTTTTTTCTGCGGCGATGATGGCGACCTTAACCAGAAGCTTCGGGCATAATGTTGCCTTCTATGTCGGACACATCGTCCAACCGTATTTGAAGGCCAACCAGACCCGCATTGGCTGCGGCTATTCGCATTCGGCCTGTAACTCTCTGCGCCCATGACCCTTTCGCTGGCCGTCCCTTGGTGATCGCCGCGTCCCTGCCGGGCGGCGCCTTGGAGTCAATGGCCGGCCCGCGCCGGCCGGCCGCCTGTGGGCGGCGGCCCGTGTTGGCCATGACGCCGGCGGCTGATGCCGCCCGGCCTTTCGTGCCGCGTCCTGCGGGACGCCCACAACGAAAGGAGAAAATGATGGGACTCGATATGTATGCCTGCACCCTGCGCGAAGCGCCCGCCACGCCGGTGGACTTCAAGGCCGAAGAGGTGTCGGAACTGCACTACTGGCGCAAGCATCCGAACCTGCACGGTTGGATGGAGCGGCTCTACCGCGAGAAGGGCGGTACGGTCCCCGACTTCAACTGCGTCAATCTGCAATTGACCGCAGAAGACCTCGACCGGCTCGAAGCCGCGATCCGCGACCGAACCCTGCCGCCGACCGCCGGCTTCTTCTTCGGCGCATCGGACGGCAGCGAGAGCGCAGACGATCTCGCCTTCGTCGCCAAGGCCCGTGAGGCCCTGGCCGCGGGGCTGACCGTCTTCTATTCCTCCTGGTGGTGAACGCCACCGGCCGGGACGGCGTGGCCGTCCCGGTGTCGATCGTGAGCGCTATCCGTTAGCAATCGCGCGGCGCAGAGTGCTGGTACTTACGGCATAGGTTGCCGCCACGGCGTCGGATTTCTCACCCCTCGCCAACCGTGCCCGCGCTTCCCGGACTTGCGCCGCTGTGAGCTTTCGCGGTCGTCCCAACGTGACGCCGCGCTGACGCGCCGCGGCCATCCCGGCCTTTGTCCGGTCGCGGATCAGTTCCCGTTCGAATTCCGCGAGCGCACCCAACATATGGAGGTAAAAGCGTCCGGCAGCGCTGGTCGTGTCGATCTGCTCCTGGAGCGATATGAATCCGATGTTCCGGTGTCGCATTTCGCTGACCATCTCGATCAGATGGGCCAGCGACCGGCCCAACCTATCCAGCCGCCACACGACGAGTACGTCGCCCGCCTTCGCTGCACGGAGCGCCTTCCGTAGTCCCGGTCGATGACGCGCGATGCCGGATAGCCCGCGATCTTCGAACACGCGCGCACAGCCCGAGGCACGCAGCGCTCGAAGCTGAAGGTCTAAATTTTGTTCGTCCGTTGAGACTCTCGCGTAGCCGATCAACATGAGGGCTCCTCGCGTGAGGCTGGACTGCAAGTGCTTGAAAACGCTCGAAAGGGTTGGATTTTGGACATGCGGGTGAGCCGGAATGGTCGAGAAATAAAACACTTATATAACAGTATTCTAATGTTTTTTAACAGTTTAAAAATCACTGTTATAGTATTATTCCAAAAAGGAAGGTTTTCATGCGCAGCAATATTATTACAATTATTGTGTACGTACTTGTATTGCTCGTCTCTGCGCCAGCCTTTGCTGGCGGGGGATCGAAACAGTCCCCGGCAGAAACTGACCCCACGCCCCGCGTTCAGATTGTGGAGGACCAGGCAGCCGCCGCCTTCCGCTTCATGATCGATGGCCGCGAAGTGGCGCGCCTCGACCCGGACGGCCTGCATGTCCGGGAGAATATCGAGTACGGGGGCACGTTAACCGATGCCGGGACCGCCTATTATGACGCAAAAGCGAAGCAATCGACCGCCCCGGCGGGTGCGCGATGAGGATGTGGCTGTTTGTAGCGCTGTCGATATTGGTGATCGCACCGCCAGCGGCGGCGCAGCTTATCGGTGATGACACTGCCCCGGGCTCGTCCTGCGTCGGATTCGCGGCCGGCGCGACGCGCATGACTGCCGATGCCGACCTTGATGGGGCGCAGGTTGTGCTCATCTGTGACGGCAACATCTGGCAATCAGCAGCCAGCGCTGGACTGCCATCCTGCAATACCGGCGACTACATTATCATGACCGGCAGTGGCTGGGGTTGCAGCAGCGATAGCGACATAACCCCCGACGCATTCTCGTTCACGGATCAGACGGGAGTCGCGATATCAACGCTCGCTACGTCCAATATTGTCCAGATTTCCGGAATCAATGTGTCGACGCCCCTGAGCATATCAGGTGACGGGAACCCCACCTATCGCGTGTGTGGCGACGCCTCTTGTTCGACGGTGGTTGCTGATTGGAGCGATGGGAATGGAATGGTGATGAACAATCTGTTTCTCCAGATGCGCCTCACCAGTAGCGCATCGAACAGCATGATGAACAGCGCAACCATGACGGTGGGTACAGTGAGTGATCAATGGGATGTAACGACGGAGATGGAGGCGCTGCCCGGCCTGATCGGCTGGTGGAAGCTGGATGAAACCAGCGGCAGCTCAATTGCCGATTCCGCCGGGAGCCATACGGGCACATGGCAGGATGGTGTCAATAACGATGTGGCCGATGAAACAACCGCTGGCAAGATCGGCAATGCACTGCTGTTTGACGGCAGCAATGATGCGATAAACCTTGCAGATAACGCGATATGGACTTTATCAAGCGGAAAAACTCTTTCATACGCAGCATGGATTCAGTTGACTTCTCTCCCGTCCGGCAGTCAGTGGCCGAGCATAATTCAGGCGAATCAGGGCGGCGGAAACGGCTACGGGTTCCAGTTGAACGGGGCATCCGGTAGCCAAGTAGAAGTGGTTTGGTGGGATAATGTCACGGACTACATATCACCGCCGCAGACGCTATCGACCAGCACATGGTATCATGTTGCGGTCACTATTCAGATGGGCGTATCTAACGGATCGAATTGGTGGTTGAATGGGCAGAATCTCGGCTCATTTACAGCCGCCAATACCAGCCAAAATCCGTCTTCCATGTATATTGGCGGAATCCCCTCAGGATTTGCACAGTTCAATGGTAAGATCGATGAACTCCAACTTTATAATCGCGCACTTTCCGGCGCGGAAGTCCAGCAGCTCTATCAGGCGGGCGGCACTTGATGATTCATCGGCGCGCTTGACGCTCAAATTCATCGCTTGTGATCGCCGTACCTGAATTTGCGCGGGGCGCAGCAGCCTGCCGCGCAGATTCAGGTGACGGTAATCGTCATATGGCCCGTTGCGCTCCGGCATATTGCTGACCCCAAACCAGAAGCCCCAGTCCCAGTCCTCGATCGCGACGACGTAATAGACGGGGTCGGTCTTCGGCCGCCGTGGCGGCCGTTTGCGGCGGGGCGGTGATTTACCCTTCGGCTTGTCCATACGGAAGCATACAACCTGATCTCCCCTTTGGTCAGCCGGGGGCGCGGATCGGCTTGCTCCTGTGATGTTTCGCGGGGGCTGCGGAACGGCGGGGCGCCTTGCGGAACGGGCCTGAGCGGGAGCCGCCTTCACCGTGATGATCGCTACGGGCGGCAAGCGGGTCCGGGAATGCGCCTTTGCCGATAATCGTGCCCGCAGAGCTTGGGGCATGGGCCACGGGGCGGTCATGTCCTGCCGCTGCGGTGGCGTGCCGTGAGACGCTCTTCGTCCTTTCGCCGGGGATTTCCCTCGACTGAACACGCCAGACCTGATCGGGCGCGCGGCCGGTTCAAGGCCCTTTGGCCCCTTCGGGGTGGCGCACGGATGTCCCCGCCTTTCGCGGCGCTGCGCTTGCTGCAAGGCGGGTGATCCCCCTCCCGCGCGCCAGCCGTGAACCCGCCGCTTCTTCGCCCGCTCCAAGGTGAGGCGTGTCGAGGAAAACCCAAGCGAAAGGAGCTTACATCATGGCACGCACCAACAACCGCAACGGCAAACCCGCCCGCGAACCGAAGGCCCCGGCCTTCATTGCCTGGCACGTCGACGAAAAAGGCGAGAAGTCCTTCTGGACCCGCATCGGCGCCGCCTGGGATCACAAGGACGGTGAAGGCTACACCCTCCAGCTCGACCTGGTCCCCGTCAATGGCGGCCGCGTCATCCTTCGGGCCCCGAGCGAACAGACCGAACAGGAGGCGGGCGCCTAGGCGCCCCCTCACTGTCCCGGAAAAGGAGGAGATCATGAGCTGTACCGTACAGATCACCGCCGCGCGGGCCGCACTCGCCCGCGCCGCCTGGGCCCGCGGGGTCGCGCCCTATTACGACGCCGATGCCATCACCGATTTGCTGGTCGATATCCGGCACTGGTGCGCGCAGGCCGGCATCGATTTCGCCGCAAGCGAGCAGCTGGCGGCGCGCATTTACCTGAACGAAGCCGGGGGCGCGTCATGACGCGCGCCTGCGAAATCCACACCATCGTCTGGCGCGGGATCACCATTGAAGTCCGCTACGAGGAATGCTGGCTCGGGGCGGACGGTCCGTTCAGCACCGCGCATCTGGAACTGGAGAGCATCGCGCCGGCAAGGGCGCCGCTGCCGGTCACCGAAACCGGCTACCGCTCGCACTTCACCCCGGCTGCGGTCATTGCCGCAGCCGGCGGCGCGGTGGCGTTCGCCACCGCGTGGCTGGAGCGCGAAGCCGGGGCGAAAGCCTGGAAGGCGCAGGAAGAGGCCGCACGGCAGATGACATTGTTCTAGCCGCGCGCTGCGGACATGCGAAAACGGCGCGCCCCGCACGGGGCGCGCCGCCGTATTTTGTTGGTGGATTGCTTTAGTCGCCGGGGGTCATGGCGACCATGTGGTCGCCGCAGACGAGCTTCGCGTCATGCTTTGCCCAGGCCTTGAGGTCGCAGTCCGGGCAGCAATAGCGCACGCGCTTGCCGCTCTTGTCGGCGGGCTGGGCTGCGCCTTCGCCCGGCTGTTGTGGGGGCAGCTTCACTTCCTTCCAGGTGAGCGCGAAGTCCCTGGCCGCGAGCTTCTTCGCGGCTGCCTCAAAAGCACCGCCGGGGACGATCATATGACCGACGCGCTCGCCGGTCTCCTTGCCGTCTTCCGCGCCGTTATCGGTCGGGTGAAGGCCGATGGCCTTCATCTTCTCCGCCCACTCCCGGTTATGATAACGCCCGCGTCCCGGCGTGCCGTGATGGTGCTGCCATAGATGCACCATCTCATGGACGAGGGTGGCGAGGATTTCGGGCAGGTCCCGGCTCGCGAAGCCCTGCGGGTTGAGGGCGATTTCATCGGCGGGTTGGCCCGCATCGTTGCTGAATTTCCGTCCCGCGAAATACCCGAACGTGCCCTTGCGGCGCTGCAAGGTGATGAGCGCGTTCGGCAGCGTGCTGTCCAACAGCGCCTTGTTGAAATGCTCGTAAGCCTGCTGGAGCCGGTCATAGGTCTCCCGCGTCGGCTTGAGGGAGAGATCGGCGGTGGCCTGCTGCTGCCCGGTTCCGGGCAGCGCATCGGCCTGAGCATGGATGTTCATGAGGGGCCATCCTTTCCGGCGGCCGTCCCCGGTCTGGGATGTACATCACAATCGGGGGATCGAGGCCGCAGATGAGAGATGGCTTCAATATCGGCTGTCTTGTTTCCCTGTTTCCGCGCGCAAACCTCGTGCAGTCGTGATCGCGGTCATGTAATGTGCATGACGAACGCGTCGTGAAGGCGTGCAGATTTCCAAAGCGTCCGGCGCCTCTGGTATAATGAGAGTATAATAGGGGAAGTCCGGATAGGCTTTTGTACAAGGTGTGCGTGGTACTACCACGCGCACCTTGCCGGGGGGATTTCACATCCCCCGCGGACCCCCCGGTGGCATCCGTAAGGCTGCGTCTCCGCATGGGGCGGATTCGGTCCAACGGATGCATTCAGCCGGCCGCGTGTGCTGGCGGGGATCGACCCCGCCCCGGCTGAGGCAACGTTTCGCCGTTGCGTCACGACCGGGAGATTGCTGCTCTCCCTGGACCCATCAGGCAGGGGCTTTCCGCGCCCCTTGCAACCACGGCCAGGGCTGTCGCGCCCTGGACCACGACCCGCCGTCGCCCTTTTCGGGCTATGGCGCGCTTTGCCGGTGACGGCAGCGAAAGGGAGATGTCGCTCTCCCTTTGGAAACCCATCGACGCAGGGGATGACGCTCCCCTGGACCCTCGTTTTTCGCGCGGGCGGCGGTGGGGGCGGGACAGCGCGCGGAATGCGCGCGGCTTGTGATGCGGCGGCGCACTTATGTCTGTGCGCATGACGGAGAAGAAACGCGATGCCCCGATTTCGTATCGCCCCCCGGAAGCCCTCCGCGAGGAATTCCGGGCGCGGGTCGAGAAATCCGGCCTCTCCGTCAGTGCCTTCATCACCCAATCCGTCTTCGCCGATGATGCCCCCCGGCAAGTCCGGCGCGCGCCCATCGAACAGCAGCAGGTTGCGCGTCTTCTGGCGCAGACCGCTGCCCTGCATGATCGCCTGAGAGAGCTCGGCGATGCGGATCGGGTCGATCCCGCGTTGTTCGATGCGGCGGTCCGGGACCTGCATGACATTCGCGCCGCGTTGCTGTTGGCCCTGGGGCGCAAACCATGATCGCGCCATGATCCCCAAGGCCAGCCAGCGTGCCGGCGGGCAGGACCTCGCCACCCATCTGCTCAACGCCTTCGACAATGAATATGTCGAGGTGGCGGAGGTCCGCGGCGCGGTCGCTTCCGACCTGCATGGCGCGTTCGCCGAATGGGAGGCGATCGCCCATAACCTGACGCGCTGCCGGAATTACCTCTACAGCCTGTCGGTCAATCCGGACCTGGCGCAGGGGCCGCTCAGCCGCGATCAGTATCGCGACTATGCCGACCGCGTCGAGAAAGCGCTCGGTTTGACGGGCCAGCCGCGCGCGCTCGTCTTTCATATCAAGGACGGGCGCGAGCATTGCCATATCGTCTGGTCGCGGATCGATGCGCGGGCGGGCAAGGCGATCCATCAGGCCTTCGATCATGAGCGGCTGATGATGCTGACGCGGGACTTCGCCCGCGATCACGGGCTGACCCTGCCTGCCGGCTATGAGCGCGGCGGTGATGAGCGGAAGAAGAAGACGCTCTACGAGATGCAGCAGCAGAAATCTTCCGGCATCACCAAGGAGGAGCGCATGGCCGCCGTCACCGCCGCCTGGAAGCGCAGCGACAGCCCGCGCGCTTTCGTCCGGGCGCTGGAAGAGCTGGGCTATGTGCTTGCCACCGGCAGTCGGCCCTATGTGCTGGTCGATCTCTACGGCAATATGAACGCGCTACCGAAGCTGATCGACGACCGTTCGGTGCGCACCAAAAACATCCGCGCCTTTCTGGAAAGCGAGTTTCCGCCCGAGTCCCTGCCGAGCGTTGACGAGGCAAAAGCGCTGGTCGCGCAGCATCGCAAGACACGCGAGGATTTCGCCAAAAGCCAGCGCGACGGCAAGGCGCTCGACAGGCTCAAGGCCGCCCAGGCCGGGCGGCGGCAGAAGGTCGAGGCGGCGCAGGCGGCTATGCTTTCGCGCCATCGCGATGAGCGCGCGGCGCTGGCGCGGGACCAGCTTGCCGCGCGGCAGGCGCTGAAGGCGCGCTATCTCGCGGAAGTGCGGCGGGTGAAGGCGGCGCGGGAGGCTGCGAAGCCTACGGGGCTCGCGGCCTTCCTTGGGCGGGTGACGGGCGTGTCCTTCGTCATCGCCAAGATCCACAAGCACCGGGACGCGCAGCGTCATGCGGCGTTCCTGGTTGAGAAGGCGGCGCTTGCGGAGCGGCAGGAGCAAGCGCGCCGGGTTCTGGCGCACGGCCATGCCTTGCAGGCGATGGACGCCGCACGGGAGGTGCGGGCGCTCGCACAGATCGAGGCGCGTGAGCTGAAAAGCTATGAGGTGGCGCAGCGCCGTGAGGAGCGCGTGCGCCAGCGTTCAGGTCACGATCACATGCCGGCGCTCACTCTGGCGCTCAAACCCAAAGGCCGGTCGGCCGTGCCGCACAAGGCCAAGGATCGTTATCGTAAGCGCGATCATCAGCGTGATGATGATCGGCGCGATGATCGTCAGGATCAGGAGATCATCATTACCGTCGATCAGACGGAGAAGGGTGAAGATAAGGCCAGCGTCCTGCGCGAGGCCTTCGCCGGGTCGGTGCGGCCGCCGGTGCAAGAGGATAAGCGCGGCGGGCGTGAGGAGGGTGAGCGTGGTGATGCGCGCAGCGGTGGCGGTGGTGATGATGGTCGCCGTCGGCGGCGGCGACGGCGGCGGGCGCAGGAGATCGAGATTCCCGCCGACCAGGTTCCGGATATGGGGCTGCCGGCTTCTGGTGCGCCGGACCCGCACTGGACGGAGCTGCCACTGGCCGACAAGTTCAGGAATGCGGCGCGGGATCGTGATGGGAGCGGTGATGATGGCGGGTCCGGCGGGCGGCGGATCAGGCGCTCGCGCGCGGCCCGCGGGCCGGAGCGCGGTGAGGACGGGAAGGATTTTGAGCGGGAGCGGTGATGAGTTGATTTTGTTATGAAAATGGATTGCAGTTTTGATAGGATCGGCCTCCATCTGACGACGAGGCTTTTCGTCCCTCTCTCCTCCAACTACACTTGGATACGAAGGGGAGTCGGGGATGTATCTTTCTGAAGTTTCAATAAAAGACTTTCGCGTTCTTGCGGATTTTAGGCTTCGCCTGAATCCCGGCATTAACTTGATTGTCGGCGAGAACAACAGTGGGAAGACAGCACTTGTTGATGCCATTCGTTACGCACTTTCCGTTAACTCCGGCGAGTGGATACGAATACAGGATCGTGATTTCAGCCGCGGCGCCACCTCGTTCTCAATCCAGTTGAAGTTCGACGATATCACTGCCAGGCAGGCGGCAGCGTTCGTTGAGCATCTGACGCATGAACCCATTCCCGGCACTGATAGCCGACGTTCGGTACTGTATCTCAACTATCAGGCAGAACAGACAACACATCTCGTACGCGGTGTTCGGCAGATTCGGACTGAACTACGATCCGGCGCGAATGCCGAAGGCCCGTCTGTGGAACGTGAGGCGAGGGAATTTCTTGCGACCACCTACCTGCGCCCACTGCGCGATGCCGATGCCGAGCTAATGGGCGGTCGTGGATCGCGGCTGGCGCAGATTCTCGGCTCCTCAGATAGGTTCGGCGAAGCTGCCGTCGTCGAAAACCTGCTGACGACCATCGTTGCGGCTAACGCGGCGATCATCGCGAATGATGGCGTAAGTTCAACCCGAGGACGAATTGAAGAGCAACTTCGTAGACTGGATTTTCGTACGAAACCCCTGAGCCCGCTGATCAGCATCATGGGCGGAACCGATCTCGAACAACTCGATGCGACCGAGCGTAAGCAGATGTTCCGCGCAATTCTGGAACGTCTACAGCTGCTCATAGATTCGCATGAGCGCTATCAGGGTCTTGGATACAGCAACCTGCTATTCATGGCGACGGAGCTCTTGCTTCTAGAGCAGGAGCAGCATGATTTTCCGCTTCTGCTGATCGAGGAGCCGGAAGCTCATCTCCATCCGCAACTTCAGATGAAATTTCTCCGGGCACTCAGGGAAGGATTTGGCGGCCAAAATTCCTCTTTACAGAGCATCCTCACAACTCACAGCCCGAACTTGGCATCGAAAGCACCCCTCGAAAACGTAATCATAATGGCGGAGGGTAAAGCTTTTTCACTGCGCATGGATGAAACACGACTGGATACGCAGAACTATGTGCATCTTGAGAAATTTCTGGATGTAACAAAATCCAATTTATTCTTTGCCAAGGGCGTCATGATCGTAGAGGGCGATGGGGAGAACATCCTCCTTTCAACATTCGCCGACCTTCTCGGGACGCCATTCGAGGACTTTGGTGTATCTGTCGTCAATGTCGGCAGCATCGCCTTCGCGCCCTTCGCTCGTATCTTCCAAAGGGCGGGAATGGACGATCCTGCGAATAGCGGCGAGTGGCTTGGCACGCGCGTGGTTTGCCTGCGCGATCTCGATCTGTGGCCCGAACCTGCTCGCATCGCAGAAGGCAACGCTTACGGCTTTCTGGAAACAAGGCCCGGCAACCAACAATATTGGGAAAGCCACTACGCCGGTAACGCTCAAGGCCGGTCGGACTGGATTTCAAGCCGAAAATCACTTGCCGGGCAAAACGTGCGGGTCGAGGTATCGGACCATTGGACATTCGAATATGCGCTGTTGCGCGCCGGACTGACAGCGGAAGTCTATAAGGCGCTGAAAGGCACGCTCGATGGCTATGACGAACTGCCGGCTGATCCGGAATTGCGGGCAGTTGCTATCTACAAGGATGTCGCCACCCAATCCGGCGCGAAGACGAAGCTGGCCTACGCGCTATCAAGCGTGCTGGTTGAAAAATTCGGTCCCATCATTACGCCTGCACTCGAGAATGAAACGCTCGAGCAGGCCAACGCGAGACAGCAAGCTGACCAGGCGCAAAACGCGGAACGGAGAGCCGCTTTTCGGGCTGCGCTGCCGGCGTATATCGTGCGGGCTATAGACTATGTGACGGGCCATGACGCCCCTGCAGCCGTGGGATAGGGGCCTGCTGATGTCTATACCTGCCATAGACGATGCCGCCATTGACTCGTTGATTGACGAGGTCAATGCCGCGTCGTTGGATGAAGCGCTGACTCTTGACGAGGCAAGGCGCGCGGCCATTCGGGAGCACCACCATGTCCATGCCTGCCCCGGGGCCGGCAAAACGACGCTCATCGGCTTGAAGCTGATTCTCCTTGCCCGCAAATGGAGCTGGCGCCATCGAGGATTGTGCGTCCTCACCCATACGAATGTGGCAAAGGACGAAATTCTAAAGCGTGTCGGTACCGACGCTGCGGCGAGATCGCTGCTCAGCTACCCGCACTTCATCGGCACGATACAGGATTTCGTACAAACCTTCCTCGCGTTTCCGGCGTGCCGCTCCAAGGGGTACCCGATCCGCCAGATCGATGACTCGGCTGCGGGGGCGTATATGCATCGCCGTCTGGCCCACGGGACTCGGGCCTATCTGGAAAACAAGAACAGCAGTACCTTCGGATTGCGCTTGAAGTGGGATCAAGACCAGCTATCCGTGGACGTGCCGGGATCGCCAGGTACCCATACCGCCTCCTACCAGGATATGATGGCCGTAAAAAATCAGACTATGGGGAGTGGCTATTTTTTCTTCTCCGAGATGTATGTGTTCGCTAGAGAGCTGATCTCAGCGAATCCATCTGTGATTGATAGCCTACGGCATCGATTCCCGCTCGTACTGATCGACGAAATGCAGGATACGCTGAGATTTCAGGACGAATTGATCAATCACCTGTTTGGCGATGCTGCAGAGTGCACGCTGCAAAAGATTGGCGATCCCGATCAGGCGATTTTCGACGGCATGGCGGGCGAGCCGCCTAACGAGACATTCAACTCGGCGATAGATCTGGCGCCGATACCGGACAGCGGTCGGTTCACGGCAGCAATTGCTGACAAATTCACCGGGCTCAGTACCAGACGCATCCCGTTGACAGGCTCTCGTCCTGCTGCCGCGAATGCCCCGTCCTGTACATTCATACTCTATGGCAACGACACGATCGGATCAGTACTGGATCAGTTTGGCGCCATTGTCGCTGGACTCCCTGAAGCTGAGCGAAGGGTCGTGAAAGCAGTTGGTGGGCGTGCCGAGGGCGAAGCACTGAGCATACAATCCTACTGGCAGGCTTTTGACAGGAGCCAAGCGACCAAGGGAAGAATACCTGACACATTCTGCGAGTGTGTCCGCCGTGCTGTGGATTTGAAGGAAGGGCCGGTCCACTCCCATTACCACCACCTTAGACAGGGGCTGGTTGAGCTTTTGCAATTAGCGGGCAAGACTGTCATCGGGCGCTCTGGAGGTGCCGTGCCGGTCACACGTGCAAACCTGAAACTGTACTTCGGCGCCTCAGATAAGACCTCGCGGATCAATGCACTAATGGCAGACCTGGTGCTTCGTTCTGCACTCAGTCAGGCCGAATGGACGAGTATCACTCAATCTATCTGTGAAATCTGCGAGATCGACAATGGCGGTGACGCCATCGCTGAGTACCTGGCCTATGTAGATCAGGCGTCGGAATTGCAGGACGAATCTGTTCTGCCTGGCAACCTATATCTTGGCGCAAGTGGAGTTCCGATTGAGGTTTCCACCATACATGGCGTCAAGGGTGAAACACACGATGCGACCCTGGTTCTCGAAACCAAGTTTAGGACTCTCTTTGACGTAGCGGAGATGCTGCCCTTCTTGATCGATCCCTTACGGGAGCGGCCTGTGTTCGATCCTGCGCACCCCACCACCCATGCATCTATCCGCGCCTCGTTCATGAAAAAGATGTATGTGGCGACCACCAGGGCGCGACAACTGGTCTGCATAGCGATGCACCGCGATCGGATTTCCCAGCAGTGCAGGACAACTCTCACAGACCAAAAAGGATGGTCGTTCGTTGATATTTGACAGGAGCGCTCAGCCTAGATGCTATTGAGCAAATGATGCTGTGCGCTCCGGTAGCAATCATAAAGCGCCTTGTGGCCGGTGAGTCCTTCGAGCGCGTAGAGGTTGAGGAACTGCCGTCCGGCGAAGAGTTTGCGGTCGACCGGGCTGAGCTGTGCTTCGTCGCAGATCGCGGGCCAGTGTCGGGCGATCGTTTCTATTTGCTGTTCGATCAGCGCGGCAGCTTCGGCGTCCTTGAGATGGTAGTCGGGGGCGGCGGCGAGGCAGGTGGCGAGCGTGCTGGCGCGGGCGTCGCCCTTGATCAGCATCGCCTGAGTGGCTTCGCTGCCGGTGCGGTTTTGCGGGCAGATATCATAGGCGGGGGTGAGGGTCAGGCTCTTTCCGTCCCAGAAGGCCGCGTGGTTGCGCGCATGGTCATCCGTATTGCCGCAGAGGATATTGAAACAGATGCGGCCGTAGAGTTCCCGCAGCGTGTCTTTCGGGTCGGTGAAACGATGGCGGATCAGTTCGGCGAGGTCTTCGTAGGAGGCGTAGCGCGCCATCATTTCATCGAGGCCGAGCATGGTCAGCGCTGAAACCATCGCGCGCCGGGTCCAGCCGTCTTTTGTCGGGGAGCGGTCAAAGCGTTCGATCAGCAGCACGTCCTTTTCGGCGGCGCGGGTCAGGGACACGCCGGCGACGTTCAGGCCGCAGGATGCGGCCAGCCTCATCGCGATAAATTCCGCCTTAACCACGCTGTGCGTGTCGTTGCTCGCCGAGAATTTGGCGATGAATTTCCTGTTCTCGTCATCGATCAGCGCCTTGGGGCGCGCGCCGCCGATCGAGGTGCCGTGATTGAGCGCCTGGTCGAGCGCCGGGGTGAGCGGCAGGCCTTTTTCGATCAGCGCCGCCGCTTCCTGGAGTTCGGCGAGCGAAGCCTGTGCGGCAAGGCGGGGGACATACTCGGTCGCTGATTGTTGGAAATCCAGCGCGCCGATCCGGTCGGAGCCGGAATGCAGGAGATAGGTCAGCTCGCTGATCTCGGGGATGCCGGCGGTATCGGGCTTGCTGCCGGTGAGCCGGTTGATGATCACCCGGCGGCCCCAGGCGTCGGGCGAGCCGTCGCGGATGCAGCTGGCCATGCTCAGGCCGTTGAGCGGGGCGATCGTGCCTTCCTGAAGCGGCAGTTCCGGCTCGTAGAGAGGAATCGCGTTGTCACGGCGGCGGTAGCTGGCGCCGTAGGTGAAGAGCAGGCGGTTGCCGTCCTGTACGAGCCGGCCGGCCACGACCGGTTCCGTCGCGCCCGGCAGCCAGACCCAGACGAAGGCCTCGGTGGGATCTGTTCTCGTCGTGCCCCGCCTAGAAGTCATCATCGACCTCCTTCACGCTATGGCGCACGCTTTTGGGCAGCAGGGTCAGTTTTTCATCGAGGCGGGCATTGTGCATCCGGAGCGTGCGCTCGTCATAGTCGAACAGGCGCACGCCCACGAGCGCGGCGACTTCGAACACGATCCCGATCTCAGGACCCGGGGCGCCCTTTTCGATGCTGGACAGGGTCGTGCGGCTGATGCCGGCACGGTCGGCCAGCTCCTGCGCGGTCAGGCCGCGCTCGGCGCGGCCGATGCGGATCAGCTTGCCGAGCATCGCCAGCGCCTGGTGCGTCACCCTTGAATAGCTTCTCTTGCGGGGCATGGGGGCCGCCTGTCCTGTTCAGTTGGTTGTACGGTAGCTGGTGTTACGTCCATAATTTTGTACATTGTGACAGGAGTGATGGTGGGGAGTCAAGCTTTGTACAGTCTATTGGACATAAGAGCGGTTTATGACCAGAATTCTGGACGTTGAGGGGGTGGCGATGGGGTGCTATGAGCAGGAGTGTGTGGCGGCGCCCGATGAGCGGTGCGGCCTGTCATGAAGGTCGGGTACTCGGAATTCTCGTATGGCTATGCCTTCACCGAAAACCTGATCCGCGGTTCGGCCGCGGCCCCGACCGGCGCGCCGGTCTTCCCGAACCTCGTGCAGGAGGCGAAGGCAGGCTATGACGTGCGGATCGACTATCCGGCAGTGCCGCTCTTTTTCCAGTACAAGCTGCCGGAACTGATGACGCGTGCCCGGGCCTTCGAGATCGCCGGCGGGCAGTGTCCCGGGCTGACGCTCGACTTCTTCAGGATCGCGCTCATGCGCCGGGATGTGTCGGACCAGCACCGGCTGCTGATCGATTGGGAAGGGCGTTATCCCGGTCAGGTGTTCTATGCCGCGCCGTGCCTGAGGGATGGGGCGGCGTTCAACAAAGCCTATAACGCCGTGGAGGTCGCGCGCCGCTCAGCCCTGTTTTCTCCTGTCGCGATAGGGCCGCTGCCGGACGACAAGGTGCATACCATCGCCTACAAGCCGGGCTTGTCCTACGGGTATTTCTGCTCGGAGCCCAAAGAGATCGCGGTCGAGACCTTCGACAGCCTGACCGGGCGTCTGCCCACCCTCTTCAAGGACAAGCGCTTCGGGGATTTCAGGGGCACGGCGCGGGATGTGCGCAGCGCCGTGCGTGAGGCCGCATCGCCGGTCTTGCGGCAGGCGGAGAATGCCATTGCGGGAAGATTGCGGCAGGCGCTGCCGCCGGATGGTGCCGACGGCGCGGCGCAGCCTGATCGGGCGGAGGCCATCCTCGATGTGCTTGTGGCCAGGGAGATCGCTCGTATCGATCTGGGAATTG
>CAZTKA010000038.1:0-26288 GCA_964614015.1 uncultured Bordetella sp.
GCGACGCTTCCGGACTACCGGCGGCGAGGGTATGGCGAAGCGCTCTTGCGCGCGGCCGTTGCGGCCGAGCAGCGGCGCACCGGAATCCGGCGGCTGGTTCTGCAATCGACCGAAATCGGCCACACGCTATACCTGCGCATGGGGTTCCGGCCGGTGGCGAAATTTTCCGTGTATCTGACCAAGTAGACCGCCGAACCGCGATCAATGGTCCCGGTCGGTGATCAGGTCGGTCACATCAAACAGCGCACGCTGGTAAGGCGAGGGAGGGAAGGCGTTGATGATCTGGCGCGCCTTTTCGGTAAATTCCCGGGCGCGTTCCTGCGCTCTTTCGATCGCGTGGCAGCGGTTAAGCAGGTGCAGGATCTTGCCGAAGGGCACCTGATCGTAGTTCCCGTCGGCGAGCACGGTTTCCACCAGCTTGCGCTCCTCCGGCTCGGCCGATTCCAGCGCGTAGATCAGGGGCAAGGTAACTTTGCCCTCGCGCAGATCGTTGCCCACGGGCTTGCCGAGAATTTTCTCGCGCGCGGTGAAATCCAGCACGTCATCGATCAACTGGAATGCGATCCCCAGATTCCAGGCGTACTCGCCGAGACGTTCGACGGTGGCCGCGTCCGCGCCGTTGGTCAGCGCTCCCAAGCGCGCGCAGGCTCCGAAGAGGCTGGCCGTTTTCCGGTCGATCAATTCCATGTAATCGACCTCGGTGACGCCGATCTTGCCGATGCGGTCCAACTGCAATAGCTCGCCTTCGACCATGCGCTGCGTCAGGTCGATCAGCAGATCGAGCACGGGAAAACTGCGCTCGCGGAGGGCCACCTGAAACGCCTGCATGTACAGCCAGTCGCCCGCGAGTACGGAGGTGTGATTGCCCCACACGACGTTGATCGAAGGGCGGCCGCGGCGTGTCTTGGCCATGTCGATGACGTCGTCGTGGACCAGAGTTGCGGTGTGAATCATCTCGACCACGGCGGCCATGCGAATCAGGCCGGGCGTGGCGGGGCCGAAAAGTTTTCCCGAGAGCAGCACGAGCATCGGCCGAAGACGCTTGCCCCCGCCGGTTTGAAGATACTGGCTGATGTAGGTGACCGCGTCGACGGAGGAAACGGACTCCAGTCCGATCTCTTTCTCCACTTCCGCCAGCTCGCCGCGCACGAGGTCGAAGATTTCCAGCGCCGTCAGCTTGCGGCCCAGGTTTCCAAACGCCATAGAATCTTCTGAGTTTAGCAGAGGCGCCGCGCGCCCGAGGTGAAAACAGCCGGCCTCTGGAGTCTGGCGCCGGGGCGCCGCAGCGAGCGTCGACATGGTTGTTGACGCGGCAGGCAAGGCGGGATCCCTACACGCTGATCACCGGGCAGGGCGCGCTGCGGATGATGGAATGCGCGTGCGTGCGCAGGCGCCCGAGCTTTTCGTGAATGACGCCGCGGCCGATCACCACCAGGTCGGCATCGTGCCCCTGGGCTTCTTCGGCCACCACGCCCGCGACATCGCCCGGGTCGATGCACACTGGAAAATCCAGGCCGGCGCCCGCGAGAACCGCTTCGATCTCCTTGCGAGCCTTGTCCTTCAGCGCCTGCTCGAGTTCACGATTCAACTGACGCTCCGGCCAGGCGGCCCCGCCCGGAACGGAGTGGACCAGGCGCAGCGTCGCGCCCGTGGCCTCGGCCAAGTCCGCCGCCCACTGAATCAATCTGCCGGAGTTCGCCGACAGATCCACCGCGCACAGAATCTTGCGCGGATCGGGATGGCCTTTTTCCGGAAGCTCCTTCGCGTGCGCGCTGGTCCAGACCGGACAGTGCGCATCGTGCAGGACTTTCGCCGTCACGGATCCGAGCAGCATCCGCCGGAAAACGCCGCGCCCGTGCGTCGTCATCATGATCAAATCCACGGTGTTTGCATGCGCGTATTCGACAATCCGGTGGCCGGGATCGCCCACATCGGCGACGCGGGTGACCGAGATGCCTTGAAAACGATCGGTGAGGGTGCTCCCCAGGCGGGTTTCGAGATCGGCGCGGAGGGACTCCGGATCGACATAATAGGCGGCTCCAGGCTCCGACATGCCGGGGTATGTGAGAGGCTGCACCGCGCTGAAGAGCGTGACCTGGGCGCCGAAGCGCCGGGCGAAAGCCTCCACAAAAGGAGCGGCCGCAAGCGAGCGCTCGGAAAAGTCAATTGGATAGAGAATGTGCCGCAGCGATAGCATAAGGGTTACAGTACCTTTCAGGGAGTCGCAATGCAACTGCGGCTCTTACGGGAAACGATGAGCAAGGCATGCAATCCCGCGTTCGCCGCGGAAACCCAGCGGCAAATCGGACGCCTGGAAGCCGAGGGCTGGTACCACAGCATCCGCTTTCCGGACGGCCGCGTCACGCGCGGCCACCAAAGCGAAGAACAATTGCGGGCGCGCCTGGCGCAGTTCCCAATCCCGAAAGATTTGACCGGCAAGCGCGTGCTCGACATCGGGGCTTGGGATGGCTGGTTCAGCTTCGAATTAGAGCGCCGCGGAGCGAACGTCGTGGCCGTGGACGTGCGTGAATTTCCGACGTTTCTGGAGGCGCGTGAGGCGCTCGGCTCGAAGGTCGAATACTGCATCGACGACGTCACGAATCTGACGCCGGAGCGCTATGGAACCTTCGACATTGTTCTGTTGCTGGGCGTGCTGTACCACTTGAAGCATCCGCTGCTGGCGCTGGAGCGCGTATGCGCATTGAGCACCGGCATGGTGTGCATCGAGTCATATGTGTTGAACGCGTCTCTGGATGCGCCGCCCGCCATGGAGTTTTACGAGGGGCGCGAGCTGTGCGGACAATTCGATAACTGGGTGGGGCCGAATCTCACGTGCCTGCTGGCGTTCTGCCGGGCGGCCGGATTCGCACGCGTCGAGCTGGGGAGCGTGATCGACCAGCGTGCGCATGTGACGTGCTTCCGCAAGTGGCCGGAAAGGGCGGGCGCGGCGGGTGAAGCGCCGCGGATCGTGGCCGTGGAGAAGATTTCAGGCGCCGGGGAATACGCGTCGCTTTGGTTCAAGTCCGGGGTGCCGGAACTCGCGCCGGAAAACGTGTTCGTACAGGTCGGTGGATTTGGCGCGCGGCCGGTGACCGTCGATTCGACGGGCGGAGACGGCTGGCTGGCCAATTTCCGGATTCCGCCGGGTCTCGACAACCGCCTGGATGACGTGCGGGTCGCAGTGACCAATAGCCCGTGGAGCGAACCGCTGCCCGCCGCGGCGCCGGGCCAACCGCAGCCGCTCGAAATCGTGACCGTGACCGACGGCAAGACGTGGGAGCGGGGCATCATCCGGCGCGGGCCGGCCGCATGTGTTTCGCTGTGGGTGCGCGGGATTCCGCCGGGAACCACACCCACCCAGGTCGAAGTGGTGCTGAAGGGCCGCGCCTATCCTGCGGCATTTGTCTCACGGCCCGATGCGGAGGGCCTTACCCAGGTGAACGCAATCCTGCCGGCGGATCTGAACGGAGAAAGCTGCCTGATTGCGGTGCGGCACGGTGCCGAGAGGTCGCAGGCTCAGACCGTCGAAATCCGGTAGCCGAATCACCGCTACCGGACAAGCTCTCCCGATTTCCGGCCCGAAGACGCGGTGGCGGCATTGCAGTGTTCGCCGCCCTTCATGCTCAAACCGCCCTTATTGGATCGTCAACAGCGGCTGGAGCCGGCGCGTGCGCGCGGCGCCCCGCAGATGCCGGAGCGCGTCCGCCTCGATCTGCCGGATTCGTTCGCGGCTCACGCGGAACTCGCGGGCGATCTCCTGCAAGGAGTACTCGCGCTCGCAGCCGATCCCGAAGCGCATGCGGATGATCTGCTCCTGGTTGGGAGGCAGCGACCGCAGCACGCGCAGGGTTTCCCCTTGCACGTCCTTGTCGTGCAGCGCGTTCAGGACGGAGCCGGCGCTCTGATCCTCGATCAGGTCGCCCAGCGCGGATTCGCCGTCCTTGCCGACGGGCAGGTCCAGCGAGACAGGGTCGCGCGCGATCATGCGCACTTCCCGCACCCGTTCGGGGGGCATTTCCAACTGCGCGCCGATTTCCTCGTCGGAGGGCGTGCGTCCCAGCTCCTTTTCCAGTTCCCGCGACACGCGCGCAAACTTGGTGAGCGTCTCGTTCATGTGAACCGGAATCCGGATCGTGCGCGACTGGTCGTCAATGGCGCGGGTGATGGACTGGCGGATCCACCACGTGGCGTACGTCGAAAACTTGAACCCGAGATGGTAGTTGAATTTCTCGGCGGCTCGCATCAGGCCGATGTTGCCTTCCTGGATCAGATCCAGCAGATGCAGGCCGTGGTTCAGATACTTCTTAGCGATCGAGACTACCAGGCGGAGATTGGCCTCCACCAGCTTCTGCCGGGCCGCTTCGGTTTCGGAGTCGCCCTGGCAGATCTGGCGCACCGTCCGGCGCAGGGCCGCCAGCGTCATTCCCAGTGCGCGTTCCCGTTCCCGCAGCGCAGTCCTGGCGGCCCGCGCAGCCGTCGATCGGCCGGCGGCCACCTGCTCCAGTGCGGTCATTTCCTTCAGCGCTTCCTCCAGCGCCCCGGCGAACGCCTTCCATTGCCGGGAAGAGAACGGAACTTCGCGGATGGCCTGCGAAAAGCGCACGCGCAGCCGGGCCAGTTTTCCATTCATCCGGTCGCGCAGGTGCACGTGGCGGGAAGGCGTCGCGGCGAGCTTCTCCTCCAAGGCACGCACGGCGCGGCCGGCCTTGGCCGCCGCGGCGAACCGCTCCATGGCCGCCTGCCGGCTTTGCTCACGCGCTTCGGATTCGACTCCGCTGATGTCGGCGATATCCCGCAAAGGGAGCGCCCCCTTGCGGAGGTCTTCGTACATGGACAGGACAGCGGATTGCACCAGGGGCGTGCGCGAAAGAGCTTTCCGCACGCGGCGCGTGCCGCGTTCCATGCGCCTGGCCAACTCTACTTCGCCCTGCCGGGTGAGCAGGGAAATCGAGCCCATTTCGCGCAGATAGGTCCGTACCGGGTCGTCAGAGTAGACGGACTCCTCCGGCTCGGGCCCTCCGTGAGGTTCGGCCTCCGATTCCTCAAACGCATGCGCCTCGTCCGCGGGGAATGTGCTCGCATCGTATAGATTCATAAAGAGCTTTTGGTCCAGTTGTTCCATCTGTTTTCGCGCCACAGTGCGTCTAAATGTTGGATGCAGAATGCAGCCAAGGCGTTGCAGAAGCGGCGAAAAGCAGCCCCGCCCTTTGTAATTCAGACCTGCGCGGGTACACGCTCATCCAGCAGCTCCAGCGCGCAAAACCACGCACGACAGGTGCCGGAGGCGTATGTCGGGACGCTTATTTCATTATTTCAAATCGGTACGAAAGTTGCTACTGGCTAGTACGGAGCCGAGGTCCGGCAGGGACGAGGTTCCGGAAAGGTATCCCATGAAAGTACGAGACCTGATGACGAAGGATGTGAAATACTGCCGGCCAGAGGACAACCTGGCGGCGGCAACAGCGTTGATGTGGGCGAATGACTGCGGAGTGGTGCCGGTCGTCAAAGATGGCAAAGTGTGCGGCATCATCACGGACCGCGACATTTGTGTCGCGCTCGGAACTCGGAACAGGCGGGCTTCGGAGGTGCCCGTGGGCGAAGTGGCCACCCGGCACGTGGAGACGTGCGAACCGGAAGCCGATGTGCATGCGGCCATGGCGACCATGCGGCGGGCGAAAGTGCGTCGCCTGCCGGTGGTCGAGGACGGGAAGCTGGAGGGCATTCTCACGCTGAACGACCTCGTGCTGGCCGTGGACCGCAAGCACGGCGACATCGACTACGAAGAAGTCATGAACACGATGAAAGCGATCTGCGAACACACGGCGGCGAAACACACGGCTTCGGCTGCCGCCGCGCAGCGGCCTCCGATCCCCGCGGCGGTGGCGTGAGCAAATGGAGAACTTGAAAACTATTGGAAGAAAGGAGAACGACAATGGCTGAGGTAGCTGTGAAGAAACAACCTGCGAAAGAGCAAGGCGAACTGGCTCCGTGGTGGCGCGGGTGGGATTTCCCGCTGGTCCGCGGAAGCCTGTTTCATGTGAACCCCTTCGCCCTGATGCGCCAATTCACCGAGGAGATGGACCGGGCGTTTGGCGCCCTCAGAGGGGCTGGCGAATGGGCTCCGGCGATCGAGGTGCAAGAGAAGGACGGGAAGCTGTGCGTCACAGCAGAGATCCCGGGCGTGAAGAAGGAAGACATCAAGGTCAACATCGCGAACAGTACCTTGACGATCGAAGGGGAACGCAAACACGAGAAGGAAGAGAAGCGCGAGGGATATTATCATTCCGAGCGTAGCTACGGAAAGTTCCTGCGTTCGATCGCGCTGCCGGAGGGAGCCGAGACAGACAAAGCCACCGCCCAACTCAAAGACGGCGTGCTGGAAGTGACGGTTCCGGTGCCGGAGGCGAAGGAGAAGGCCAAACAGATCCCGGTCCAGTAGGACCGGCGGTTGGCCTCCAGGAGGGCGGTGTTTAGGCCCCGCGACTATGGCCCGCCAGCCACAAGTTGAATGGCTCGAATGACGCCCTCCTGGGCGCGGGTGTATCATGGACGCTGCATGAAATGCAGCGTCCTTTTTTTACTTCCCTTTCTGCTGACACCGGCCGCGGCGCAGGAGGCGCCGCTGCGGCTCTATGTGTTCGATTGCGGCAAGCTCACGGTCGAAGACCCAAGCCGCTTCAACTTCACCCGGTCCGAACTCGCGGTGCTGGATCTGTCAGTGCCGTGTTATTTAGTGGCGCATCCCAAGGGAACGCTCATGTGGGATACGGGCGTTGTGCCCGACGCCCTGTTCCAACCGGGCGGGCGGCCCGCGACCAAGCAGTATGCGACGGCCAAGCGGCCCCTGCTGGCGCAGATGACCGAGGCGGGATTCTCACCGGCCGGCATTACATATCTGGCGCTGTCGCACGCGCACTGGGATCACATCGGAAACGCCAGTGCGTTCGCGGGCGCAACATGGCTGGTCCGCCCGGCCGAGCGCGACGCGATTCTGAGCGATCCTCCCCCGGTGCGCACCGATCCTTCGATGTTTACGGCGCTGCGCGGCGCGAAGACAATCCTGATCCACAGCGATGATTTCGATGTGTTTGGCGACGGCAGCGTCGTGATCAAATTCACGCCCGGGCACACCGCCGGCCACCAGGTGCTTTACGTAAAGCTGGCGAAAACAGGCCCGGTGGTGCTCAGCGGGGATCTGTATCACTACCCCGAGGAACTGAAGATCCCGCGCGTTCCTGCCGGCGATGTGAACAAAGAGCAAACGCTGGCCTCGCGCGCCGCGCTCCAGGAGTTCCTGAAGAAGACCGGCGCGCAACTGTGGATCCAGCACGATCTGGCGGTAGTGGAAAAGCAGCGCAAGGCTCCGGCGTATTACGATTGACGCCGCCCGTCCATAAAAGGCAAAACAGTCAGCGCCGCGAACGCCAGCGCCGCGTCCAGATAGAGCATCGTCGCGTAGCCGTATCCCTGCGAGATGCGCCCCTGCCAGAGGCTGGAATAACTCACCGCCAGGTTGTGCAGAGCCATATAGCCGGTGAACTGTGTTGCGGCGACAGCGGGATTGGTGACGCGCATGAAGAGTCCGGTAACCGTTCCTTGCTGCATGCCGTAAAACAGGTTATAGCTGACCGTCGCGGCCACAAATAGCGGAACGGTGAGGCCCGCCATTCCGGCGGAGCTCGTGAATCTGGCCGCAAGCAGAGCCGTGGGCACAGCCGTGAGGGCATAAAAAACGGCGATGCAGGCCCGGGGACTGCCGGTGCGGTCGGAGATCCAGCCTCCCGTAATTGCGCCCAGTGCTCCGGCGACGTTGGTCGCCAGCGCGAGGGCTCCAATGGCCTGCTCGCTCATTTTCAAGTCGACCTGCATGGCCGTGGACAAGCCTAATCCGAGCGCGACAGCCGCGGGCGGCAAGATCGAGAACACCACGCCCAGGGCCGGGGCGCGGCCGCTGCGGAAGAACCCGCGTCCCAGTTCACGGGCATAGGTCTTCAGGCGCGTGAGAATTGCCGCCAGCGCGGACCCCGCCGACTTCGCCTCCTGGGGATCTGGCGGGGGATCTGGCGGCTCGCGCAGCGGAATAGTCACGAGTAGCAACAGCAGCGCCAGCAGGCCGAGGATGAAATAGAACGAGGCGGTGAAACCAAAGGCGTCGGCTACAAACATCGCCCCGCTACCTCCCAACCCGATCCCGGCGAACTGCGCGCCGAACATGAATCCATTGGCCGTGCCGACCTCGCTTGCCGGAAGCACCCGCACCGCCATGGCGTCGATTGCGACGTCCTGCGTCGCCGCGAAGACATTGTGCACCACAATCAGGGTGGTCAACAGCGCGATGTTGGCGGCCGGATCGAAGGACAGCAGCGCCGCCAGCGTCAGGATCATCATCGTTTGCGCCGCCAGAATCCATGCCCGGTTCGGCCCCAGCCAGCGGCTGCGGATTAGATCGACCACGGGCGCCCAGGCCCACTTGAATCCCCACGGAGCGTACACCGCCGCGCTGATGGCGCCGACCTCGTCCAATCCCGCGCCTCTCCGGCGGAGGTAGGCGGCCAGCGCCACCGTCGCGAAACCCACGGGAATGCCCTCCGACAAATACAAACACGAAAAAGTGGCCAGACGCCCGGCTCGGCTGTCGAGCTGGAGGGGGGAGCGCACGGGTGTGAACTTCGTATATTATATGAAAGGAGTTCGAATCCAGGGAGGCACTAATTTCATGCGATCGCGACTGATGACCGTAACGCTGATTCTGGGACTGCTCGTGGCCACTTCGCCTCTGGGCGCGCATCATTCCACATCCATGTACAACATGGCGAATCCGACCACGGTGACCGGCAAGGTCATCCGGTTCGAATGGACCAACCCGCACGCCTACATCTATCTCGAAGTGACAGGCGAGGACGGCAAGACCGTCGAGTGGGAAATCGAGATGATGAGCCTCAACCATTTGAAGAGTTACGGCTGGACGCGCAACACGGTGAAGCCCGGTGACATTATTTCGTGCACCGGAGGCGCGGCCAAGAGCGGCGCGCCGGCGATGCTGAGCTCCCTGATCAAGCTCAATGACGGGCGGATGATCAAGTCCTAGCTCCGCTCCCGATTCCAGGAATGAACACAACACTGCTGCCGGCCACTCTGGTCGGCTCCTACGCACAGCCGGACTGGCTGATCAATCGTGACTTGTTAGGTAAGCAGATGCCGCCGCGCATACGCGCCGCTGAGTTATGGCGCGTGTCCGCTGCGTGGTTGGAGCAGGCGCAGGACGACGCGACGATCCTGGCCATCCGCGACCAGGAGCGGGCCGGGCTCGATATTCTGACCGACGGTGAAATGCGCCGCGAGAGTTATTCGAACCGCTTCGCGACCGCTCTGGAAGGCGTGGACCTGGATCATCCCGGCGAAATCATCAGCCGCAGCGGCCATCCGATCCTGGTGCCGCGCATCACCGGCAGAATCCGCCGCAGGCACCCCGTGCAGGTGCGCGACGTGCAGTTTCTGCGCGCCAACACGGACCGCAACATCAAGATCACTGTGCCGGGTCCGTTCACGATGGCGCAGCAGGCAGTGAACGAATTCTATCCCAGCGAGGAAGCTGTCGCGCTGGATTACGCCGCCGCCGTGAACGAGGAAATCCGCGACCTGTTCGCGGCCGGGGCCGATGTGGTGCAGGTGGACGAGCCGTGGATGCAGGCGTCGCCCGACAAGGCGCGCCGGTACGGCGTACAGGCGCTGAACCGGGCGCTCGACGGCGTGAAGGGAACGACGGCGGTGCACATTTGCTTCGGATATGCGGCGCTCGTGGCGGGGCGGCCCGAGGCGTATTCGTTCCTGCCGGAATTGACTGCCACGCCGGTGAACCAGGTTTCGATCGAAACAGCGCAATCGAAGCTGGATTGCTCGGTGCTGGCCAAGCTGCCGGACAAGACCATCATCCTGGGCGTGCTGGATCTGTCCACGCCCGAAGTGGAGACGCCGGAAACGGTGGCGGCCCGCATTCGGCGGGCCCTGCCCCACGTCAGCCCGGAACGGCTGATCGTGGCCCCGGACTGCGGGTTGAAGTACCTGCCCCGCGCCTCGGCCTTCGGTAAGATGTGCGCGATGGTGGAAGGGGCGAAGATCGTCCGGGCGGAACTGGCAAAGGACGCCGGTTCGCGGCACTAATTCAGCGGCTCCGGTTTCACGATCGACGCCGCGCGCAGCCGCTTGAACGTGTGCGGCCTGGTGAAAGCGCCCGGATCATTCAGCGTAATCTCAACTCCGATCTGGCCCAGATCGGGCCGCCGGTATCGCCCGATTACGCGGAGCCTGCCGGTGTGCGGCGCTACGGCGCCACGAGCGTGCCCCCCTCCCGGTGCGCGGTCGACTCGCCCATGAAGTTCGGACCCGGGACAATGCGTTCCATTCGCGTTCCTTCGCGTTGATCTGCGGCGAGCCTTTTACGCCGGCCGCACCATATCGAAGCGGTCCTTCGTGCGCACGTACGTCGGACCCGCCATACGGCCGATCGCGTTCAACTGGTCCGGATCGATTTCGCAGATCTGGTTGATCATCGAGTCCAGCACGTGGAAGCGCACCACCTCGCCCATCACCAGCGAGCCACCCAGGAATTTCGTGCTCACGTACACGATATCGTGCAGCTTGCACTCCATGTTCACGCGCGATTCTTTCACCCGCGGCGGCTTCACGACGACGCTCGGCACGGGCGTCAGGCCGCTGAGCGCGAATTCGTCCACCTCGGGCGGATACTCGCCGGAGCAGACATTCATCTTCGCGCAAAAATCCTCGCTGACGATATTGACCACGAACTCCCTGGTCGCCTCGATGTTCACCAGGGTGTCCTTCTTGGGCCGCTCGCCGCCGCGGAACATCGGGCAGAAACAGATCACCGGGGGATTGGCACTGATGACAGTGAAGAAACTGAAGGGCGCCAGGTTCAGCGTTCCCGTGCTACTCATGGTCGAAACAAAGGCGATCGGGCGGGGCAAGACCGATCCGGCCAACAGGCGGTACACGTCAAACGGATCTTTGGTCGAAGGATCTATAATCATGATTCCCGCTATTATAGCGGCTGGGCTTGTTATGGCATTTTTCAAGGATTTCTGGAAGCGCCCGCAGAATGTCTGGCTGCGAAGGGCGATGTTCCAGATTCATCTGTGGACCGGAATCGGGATCGGGCTGTATGTGCTCGCGATCAGCCTGAGCGGCAGCGCCATCGTCTTTCGCAACGAGATCTACAAGTCGGCCGACACGGGTCCGCGCATCGTCGAAGTCAAGGGCGCCAAACTCTCCGAAGACGCCCTGAAAGCCGAGGCGATGAAGCTCTATCCGGGTTCGACGGTCAGTTTTGTGTGGCCGGGAAAGCAGCCCAATCACGCCACCGAAATCTGGCTCGACCTCGATGGAAAAAAGAAGCAGCGCCTGTTCGATCCCTATACGGGGCAGGACCTGGGTCCAGCGATCCCGTACGCGATTCAGATCACGGCGTGGTTCATCAATCTGCACACGGATCTGCTGGCCGGCGAGACCGGGCGCAAACTAAACGGCTGGGCCTCGGCTCTGTTCACCCTGCTGTGCGTCACGGGAGCGATCGTGTGGTGGCCGGGAGTGGACAAATGGAAACGCAGCCTGTGGGTGAATCCGAAATCGGGTTGGAGGCGGATCAACTGGGATCTGCATAGCGCCGTGGGCGCCTGGACGTTTTTGCTGGTGTTCATGTGGGCGGCCACCGGCGTGTTTCTGGTTTGGCCCACAGAGTTCCAGCGCGTGATTCACCGCATCACGCCGTTGCTGCAATACGCTCCGCCGGATGAATCGCTTGCGGAAGCCGCAGCGCCGGCCGTGGTTGCGCAAGCCGATGCCGCGCCCAAAGGCTTTGGGAAAGGGAAGGGACGCCGGGCGCCTCCTCCGCGGACCAAAGGCGATATCTTCGTCCGCTGGCTCTATTACCTCCACTTCGGCAACTTCGCCGGATGGAAGGTGAAGGCGCTGTGGACGGCGCTCGGGTTGCTGCCCGTCTTGCTGCTGGTGACGGGTACGATCATGTGGTGGAACCGCGTGCTCTGCCCAAGCGCGCGAAAGGCCCGGCGGAACCGGACGGTTCCCAGCGACCCTGTGCCAGCCGCAGATATCTAGCCAGAGGCTTCGAGAACAGATACACCCAGCAACGGATGCGCCGCCCGTCTTCCAGGGCTACGGTGCGCAGTAGGCGGCGGTACTCCGATGCCTCGTATGCGTCGAGAATCCCTAGCGTTTCCGCGGGCCGCAAGAGGCGATACACCTCCCCGTGAACCCAATCCTGAGGCGATTGCGGCGGGCGCAGGCCGGGATAGGGTTTCAACCCATACAAGTGCCCCGGAATGCGTGCTTTTCCGATGAAGACCGCCTCGCGCCGGAGCAGGCGCGCATAGCGATTGTGGCGAAAGCCGCTTTGCAGGGTGCCATAGACGAATAGGAACCGGGCGCTTGACACTGCGATAACTCTAATCCTATCATTAAGTTCAGCGCGTCAACGGGGAGGAGATCACGTGATCAAACTCGATATCATCAACGAAGTCGTCAACAAAACTGGCATCACCAAGACCAAAGCGGAGATGGCCGTCGAGACCGTATTCGAAAGTATGAAGCGGTCGCTGGAGCGGGGCGAACGCATTGAGCTGCGTGGTTTTGGCATTTTCAACGTGCGTCCGCGCAAGACCGGCATCGGCCGCAATCCGCGCACCGGCGCGGAGGTCGCAATCCCGCCCGGACGCGCCGTGCGCTTCAAGCCCGGTAAGGAACTCCAGATGCTCGAATAATCTGGCGCGGCGTGCCGGTGTGTCGACGAATGGTCCTCGTTTTCCGATGTCCATCCCCGTGGCGGGTTCGCCGGCGGAGGATGCATTCTATGCCTTCGTACAACAGTCGCGGGCGCTGCAACGGCACCGGTACTGGCTGCATGGCTTGCTGCTGTTGCTGACGTTCGTCACCACGAGCGTGGTGGGCGCGGACCTGGCGGCGAGTTTTGCCGCGCGAACTCCAGTCACCTTCGGCTTCCAGGGTTACGTGCGCCTGTGGCAGAACCCGGCCTACATCCTGAGTGGATTGCCATTCTCGCTCACCCTGATCGGCATTCTGCTGGCGCACGAGTTCGGGCATTTCTTCGCCGCGCGCTACTATCACGTGAACGCTACGCTGCCGTTTTTTCTGCCCGCGCCGACGTTGATCGGAACGATGGGAGCGTTTATCCGCATTCGTTCCGTGATCCTTTCCAAGCGCATCCTATTCGACATCGGCGTCGCGGGGCCGCTGGCGGGATTCGCGGCGTTGCTGCTGCCCCTGGTCGCCGGGATCTCGATGTCGAAGGTCGTGCCGGGAGTCGCCGCCGCGGGCGATCTGGAGTTCGGCACGCCGCTGATCTTTCGGTTGGTGGAAGCGATTCTTTTCCCCGGCGCTTCCGCAGGGGACCTGTACCTGCATCCGGTGGCGCGCGCGGCCTGGGTCGGCGTGCTGGCCACGGCGCTCAATCTCCAGCCCATCGGACAATTGGACGGCGGACACATTCTCTACGCGCTGCTGGGCGACCGCGCCAAGTACTTGTCCTGGATCTTCATCGCGATCCTGCTCCCCATGGGCTACTTCTTTGCGCCGAGCTGGCTGGTGTGGGCCGCGCTGCTGGTGTTTTTTGGGATGCGCCATCCGCGCATCGTGGACCCCAACCCGATCGGGCGGACCCGGATTCGGCTGGCTGTCCTGGCGTTTGTGATTCTGGCGCTGAGTTTCACTCCGGCTCCCATAAGGTAAGGGCGATCGAGTGAAAATCTCAGCGACGATCATCACCTTCAACGAAGAACGCAACCTTCCACGAGCCATCGAAAGCCTGCGCTGCGTTGATGAAGTCCTGGTGGTGGACAGCGGATCAAACGACCGCACCGTGGAGCTGGCCGAGAAGCTGGGCGCGCGGGTGATCGAAAGCCCCTGGCTCGGTTACGCGAAACAGAAGAACTTCGCGGCCGAGCGGGCAGCGCACTCTTGGATCCTGTCGCTGGACGCCGATGAGTCGGTGAGCGAGGCGCTGGAGGGAGAAATCTGGCGGCTCAAAAAGCGCGGGCCCGATTGCGACGCCTACACAATGCCGCGTCTGGCGCGCTATCTGGGGCGCTGGATTCACCATTCCGGCTGGTACCCGGACCGCAAGGTGCGCCTCTACAACCGCACCAAAGCGCGCTGGGAAGGCGACTTCGTGCATGAATCGGTGAAGGTCGAAGGAACCGTGGGCCACCTGCAAGGCAACCTGTTGCACTTCACCTGCGATTCCCTGACCGAACATATCAAAACGATGGACCGCTACACGACGCTTGCCGCCGAGCAGTTGGTCGCAGCCGGCCGCGAGGTGAGCTGGGGCCGCCTGATCTTCGAGCCGCCTTGGACGTTTTTCCAGACTTACGTACTGAAGGCCGGGTTTCTGGACGGCGTGGAAGGGCTGGCGATCGCCAACATGGCGGCCGTATACAATTTTTTGAAATACGCCAAGGCGCGCTTCATGGCGCCGGGGCGCTGAGGATTCATGGGCCTATTCGAGATCGCACTCGCGTTCGCCGCCGGCTTGGTGGCGGGCAGCTTCCTGAACGTCTGTATCTACCGTTGGGTGATGGAAATCTCCGTGCTGAAACCGGCGCGCTCCATGTGTCCGAAGTGCCAGGCGAAGGTCGCCTGGCAGGACAACATCCCTCTGCTCAGCTATGTTCTGTTGCGCGGGAAATGCCGGAGCTGCCAGGCGCCGATTTCGCTGCGCTACCCGCTGGTGGAACTGTCCACAGCCGCGGTGTTCGCCTACTGCGCGGCAGCGTTCGGCTGGACGCTGCTGGCGGTGAAGCTGGCGGTTTTCTGCGCGATTCAAATCGCCTTGATCGCCAGCGATCTTGAAGAGCGAATTCTGCCGGACGAGTTCACGCTGGGCGGAACGGCTCTGGGACTGGTGTTCGCCTGGTTTGCCCCGGTGGAGGCGTATTTGTCATTTCTCTTTGCCGGGCCCGAGACCGATCCCCGCTGGCTGTCCATGATTGACGCCATCGTGGGCGCGGTGGTGGCGGGCGGCATGGTCTGGTTCATCCGCTGGGCGTATGAAAAGATTCGCCACCGCGAGGGCATGGGCTTCGGCGACGTGAAGATGATGATGATGATCGGCGCGTTTCTGGGACTGCGCCTGGCGCTGGGGACGCTGTTTGTCGGCTGCCTGCTCGGTTCGGTGCTGGGTCTGCTGTTTATCTATCTGGCCAGGAAGGGTTCCGATTACGAATTGCCTTTCGGCAGTTTTCTGGGCTTCGCGGCGATCCTGGAGGCATTGTTTGCGATCTAGCGAACCCAGGCGGGCTTGCCTGCGGGCCCGGCGTCGTTGCGAACCAGCGTGAGAGGCGGCCTTGGTCATTTTCCGGGGGGCCGCAACAAGACTTTCAGCACTCCCTTGGTGGCCGCCCGGACGAAGGCTTTCTTCGCCTGATCCAGCGGATACTCGGCCGATATCATCCGGTCCACGCGCACTTTGCCGGAAGCCAGCAGCGGGATCGCCGCCTCAAAGCGGCCGCAGCGCGAGCCCACCAGCGTCAGCTCATTCACGATCGCCGGAGCCGTGTCGATCTTCACCAATCCGTGCACGGTTGATTTCATGATCAGGGTGCCGCGCGGCAGGGTCATGGCGATGGCCGTGCCCAGTCCCGCGCTGGATCCGGTGGAATCAACCACGAAGGGCCACGCGGCCACCGGCATCTTCTTGGGCGCGACTTCCGTGGCGACGCCCGCAGCCTCCGCCAGCCTCAGTTTCTCCTTGTGGCGTCCGAACAAGTGAACCTTGGCCCCGTGGGCCTGCAAGACCTGCGCGATCAACAGCCCGAGCTTGCCGTCGCCAAGCACGGCCACACGCTCGCCCTTGGGTATCCTCACTTGATCCATAATCTCGCAGGCGGCCGCGACGGGTTCGACGAAAACCGCGTGCTCGGTCGGAAGCGAGGCAGGTACGCGGTGCAGATTACGCACCGGTAGCGTGAGGTATTCGCGGAACGCTCCGGGGTGCCTCACGATCCCGAGCACGGTGCGCGTGGGGCAGTGCCGGGCCAGCCCGCGCTTGCACCATTGGCAGGCGCCGCACGCCAGGTTGATCTCGCCGCACACGCGCTCGCCGATCCAGCTGGAATCGGCGGCCTTATCGGCCACCTCCGTCACTTCGCCGACAAACTCGTGGCCGGGCGTGCCTGAAAATCCGTAGTAGCCGCGCTGCAATTCGAGGTCGGTGGAACAGATCCCGGCGGCGAGCATCCGGATGCGAGCGAATCCCTGGCGGAGGCGCGGCAATGGTTGCCGCCGGACTGCGACCCGCCCGTTTTCAAGGTGAACGGCCAGCATCGTTTAAAGTTAAAAGATATGGCTTTGGCAACGCAATCGGCCGCCGCGGAGTTGGTGTGCTTTAACGACTCCTGCCGCGCGCGCTATGCGATTACAGATGTCGTCTACAACTGCTTGAAGTGCGGGGGATTGATCGAAGCGACCTACGCTGGATCACGAGCCGATCCGCGGCGACTCCAAAAAATGTTCCGCGAGCGGCGCATGAACAACACGCCTCTGGATCAAAGCGGCGTGTGGCGCTACCGCGAGTTGCTGCCGTTCCTCGACGATTACCGCCACGTGGTGACGCTCAAGGAAGGGAACACTCCGCTGCTGGAGGCTCCTCTCGCGGCGCACTACGGCGGGCTGGCGCGGCTGACCTTCAAGCACCAGGGCTTTAACCCGACGGGGTCCTTCAAGGACAATGGCATGACGGCGGGAGCCGCGCAGGCCGTGCGGCTCGGGATGAAGCGCGTGGCGTGCGTTTCGACGGGCAACACGTCCGCCTCGATGGCGGCCTACGCGGCGGCGGCGGGACTGGAGCCGCTGATCTTCCTGCCGCACGGCAACATTTCTTTCGGCAAGCTGGCGCAAGCGCTCGAATATGGAGCGAAGACTTTGCAGGTGGAGGCGAACTTCGACCAGATCCTCGCGCTGGTACGTGGGCTGGCGGAGCGGCTCGGGATTTATCTGCTGAACTCGATGAATCCGTTCCGCATCGAGGGGCAGAAGACGATCATGTTCGAGATGCTCGATCAGCGCGATTGGCGGGTGCCGGATTGGGTGGTGCTGCCGGGCGGAAATCTGGGCAACACATCGGCGTTCGGCAAGGCTCTGCGCGAGGCGAGAGAGGCGGGGTTGATCGGCAGGCTGCCTCGGCTGGCTGTGATTCAGGCGGAAGGCGCAGCTCCGTTTGAGGCGTACTGGGAGCGGGACGGCCAAGGCGTCTTTTGTCCCATCACAAATCCCGAGACGCTGGCGACGGCGATCCGCATCGGTGATCCGGTGTCCTGGCCGAAGGCGCTGCACGAGGTGCGCGCATCGGGCGGAACGGTGGAAAAAGTCAGCGAGCAGGAGATCGCCGACGCGAAGGCGCAGATCGGCCGCTGCGGCATCGGCTGCGAGCCGGCCTCCGCCGCGACGCTCGCCGGGATTCGCAAGCTGACGGCGCGAGGCCTGATGGATCGCGATGCGGACGTGGTCGCAGTGCTGACGGGAAACCTGATGAAGGACCCCGATTACATCTACAAGTACCACACGGGGCAGTTGGAGGCGCCGGGCGGAGTGAAGATCCGGAGCACGTTCGGCAACCAGCCGGTTGTCGTGCCGAACGACGCGGACAAGATCGCCGCGCTGCTGGGGTAAGCCGATCCTTGGGCCAGGGCGTCCAGCGCCGCGCGCGAGAAATACCGGCCACGCATGACGACCGAGTCAATTTTGCGCGTGTTGCGGATATCCTCCAGCGGATTGGCGTCCAGCACAACGATGTCGGCCACCTTGCCCACTTCGAGCGTGCCCATTAGCGGCAGCGTGCCGAAGTAGAACGCCGGATTGCGGGTCGCCGTCTGCAAGGCCTCCATCGGCGTGAGGCCCGCGGCTTCCACCAGCAGCGCCAGTTCCTCATGCAGGCTCGTGCCGAGCGCGGCGGAATCCGTTCCGGCCAGGATGCCGATTCCGGCGCGGCGAATCTCCGCAGCGATCTCGCGTTCTTCGGAGGACGCCTTGCCGAGAAGCGGCGTGATCCAGGTTCCATGCTCGGCGATGGCGTCGAGGGACGTTCCGGCGGGCGGCAGGCCTTCCAGGCTCAACTGGCCCTCGGCCGCGGCTTCCTCCGGCCGGATGCTGGACGGAACCTCTCCGGCGAAGGCTGCGCCGATGCGGCGTGCTTCCGCCGCCACGGCGAGATATGCTTCGCGGGACAAATCCTTGCCGACGACAATGAACTCGGCGCCGCTGGCCGCAAGCAGGCGGAACGCCGTGCGCGCGTCGTCTTCGTTGGCTGCCGGGATCGCACCTGGCGCAGGCTTGAGGCTCGGACCTCCGATCAGTCCGGCCACCACCATGCGCACCGAAACCGGTGTGTTGCGCCACCGCTGATAGTCGCCCGGCGCCATGCCCGAGTACATGTCGCGGATTCCCGTGATTCCGGAGCGCAGCAGCGCCCGGAACGACGGCTCGAAGCCGCCGCTCAAATGAACGTGCATATCCCACAAGCCGGGGATCAGAAACTTTCCGGACGCGTCCACGACAGTTGCGCCCGCAGGTGCCTCCACGCCCGGACCGATGCGGGCGATCAAGCCGTCGCGCACCAGAACGGAGACGTCAGCGCGAGGGGGCGCGCCCGTCGCGTCGATGACCGCCGCGTGCTCGAACAGCAACGCCTGCGCCGCCAGCGGCGCCGCGGAAAGCAACAGCGTGGCGAACCGCGAGAGCAGTTACTTTTTCTCCAATGGCAAAACGACGTTGGCGACTTTTCGTGTATCGAAGGTCGAGAGCCGCCGCGTGGGGCTCTTCAAGTCTTGATAGGAAGCCTGGATCTCGTAGTCGATATCCGTGCGGAGGCCGGCGAAGCGGTAAGTCCCATCCTGCTGCGTCACGAAGGAACGGATCTGGAGCGTCCGTGTGTCCTTCAACTGCACGATGGCACCAGGCACCGGCCTTTGATCCAAGCCCAGGACAACGCCTTCGACGCTGCGCACATTGGGGTCTTCCTTCTTGCCTTTGTCGCGCTGGGCGGGCAAGAGGAGGGCGGCAAGAATCAGTAGCGCCAAAATCCACGGAATGCGCTGACGCAGTCTCATGCTACCTCCCTTTCTGGTTAGACTCGGGAACCAGCACCAGCGTTGCACGCACCTGTTCCTGGCCGGTGATTTCAACGACTTTGCTGGCTGGCGTGAAGCCCTTGAAGGCCGCCGTGACGATGTATCGATTGGCGCCCGGCTTCACGCGGAAGGCGAACTCGCCGGTCGGACTGGAGGTTTTTTCCTGAAGTTTCTTGTCCGGCCGGCTCTCCAGAGCCAAAGACACTTTCGCCCCGGGCTGCGCGAAACCTGGATCGCGAAACACCGTGCCGCCGACCAGTGCGTAGGGCTCATTGGCGCGAGGCTTGTTCTGGGCCTCGGCCACGGCGCCGGCCGCCAGCGTCAGAAGAATGATCCCAGCGGCATCTCTCAGGAGTTTGTGAAATGAGTCCCCGCCCGCGCCGGACCCGCGGAACTGGAGCCGACGAAGGTGTCCGTTCCGCCACAGTGCGTCAACGCACTTGCGGGACAAGCTGCTAGCGGTCTTCGTCCTCTTCGTCTTCGTCGTCCTCATCGTCGTCGTATTCGTCGTCGTAATCTTCGTCTTCATCCTCGAAGTCTTCCTCGTCGCCGGCCGTTAACTCCAGCGGAGAGACTCCGGTGACCATGAGGCTGGCGCCACACTCTTCGCAAATCAGCGAGTCGCCTTCGTCCAATTCATCTTCATCCACGTCAATTCCTGCGTCGCACAGCGGGCAGTTGACCATTGCGCATCCTCCTCAACGTGTGGAACCGCCGGGCGCGACAGCGCGGCGTCCAGAATCCTTTTGTACCACGAGCATCTGGTTGGCGGGCATGCCGGCGGCCTACGCGGCGGCGATCAGGCCGGCGGCGGCCCGCAGGGCCTGCGGCGTTACCGTTACGAGCGTTTTTTCCAGGTCCTCGCCCGATTCAATCATGTGTTTCAGGTGCTGCGCCGCGAGCCGGGCGCACCACGGGTCCGTGACGGGATGTCCGGTTTCCCGGCTCAACTGAAGCAAGTCGGCATGCGGCAGGGCGATGACGCGTTCCTGGCGCTCCTCTCCCCGCGTCCAAATCACGAACTTCACGTCCACGGTATCGGCATGGCGGATGGAAATGCCGGTTTGCAGCCACCGGAATTCAACTTCCCAGGCGCGTCCAAACGGATCGGGTCCGGCCTGGAAGCGGCGGTAATTCTCAAGCATAAAACACAGGGTAGCAAAGCTCGCGTCCAGGCGGTCACGAATGTTTTCGCAACAGCATCTGCCGGATTTTGCAGTGTTTAGGGAACTCCCGCGCCGGGCCGCTTGCGCTGGCGGGCGTATAATCGGTGCGCGATGAATGATCCTGTGTTCCGACTCTATTGGCTCCGCGAATCCGCGAGCGACTTCGGCACCCCGATGTCGGCCGAGGGTCTTCCAGCCTCCATTCGTGAGCGTATTCTCGCATTGGCCCGCGAGCCCGCCGGCGAACCATCCGGTGAGTTCGCCGTACGATTACCGTACATGGACCAGCGCGAGCTGAGGCGGCCGGCTACGACGCTTGCCGCGATCCGGTACGAAAGAACGGGCCGCCTGATCCGGGCCGTGCTGCCGCCCGCCGCGGCGACGCGCGACATGCTGGCAACGCTGGCGCTGGCAGATCCGGTCTGGCGCGCTGCTCCGCGCGAGCGGGATCCGGGGCACTTTCACACCTGGCAGCGCGTCTCCCAGGCCTTGCAGCACTGGCTGCGGGATCGTGTCGCGGCGGAATATTTTCGGGATCTCAAAACGCTGGCGGATCGCACACGCGCTCATCCGATGATCGTGTATCAGGCCTGCCGCATCTTTCCAGGCCGCCCGCGAACGGATTTCACTTACGACTTGAGCAACTATCCGTGGTGCCAGGACACGCTGGCGTTTTCCTGGCGTCTGTCAGGCGCCGGGATCCAGCGTGTGATGAAGGCCCTGCAGCAGCGCCTGCTCGACGCCGGCGAGACGGCGCTGGCGTACCGCTATTCGCCGGTGCTTGCAAACGACGTTCTTCTCGCCGTGCAGCGCAAGCCGAAGGCGTACGTGAACCTGCTGGCCCGCGAATCGGAAATCATCAACGCGGTGATCGAGGCGGGCACGCAGCGCGACGCGGAATCAATTCACAACAGCGCCAAGGTCATCAACCAGGCGCTGGCGGCGATGCATTTCCAGGACCTACGCAGGCTGGGGATGGATCTGCTGCTGGAGGCGCGCCGGGCTCTCGCGGGGCAGCCGCAAGCCTCAACGCCGCAGCCGGCGGACGGCGGCGATCACGTCGCCGGGCTGAGGGCTTTGCAACGCGCAACAATGTCCGCCGCGAGGCGCCCAGATGGCGGGATCGGTGGCGAGGAAGATCGCGACCACGGGGACGCCTGCGGCCGCGGCGAGGTGCGCGATTCCGGAGTCGTTGCCGATATAGACGCGCGCGGAGGCAAGCCAGCACGCCAGCTGGTATAAATCGGCAAAGCGCCGGGCGCCGGGCAAAACCACATCCGGCCCGGCGCCCCACAGTACGGGCATAACAAGCCCCGCGGCCACAGCGCGAAAGTTTTAAAATGGCCAGCGCTTTTTCGGACTGCTGGCGAACGGATGAATGACGGCAAAATCGCCGCGAAGGACGCGCGGAACAGGAATTACCGGGATGCCTTCAGGAGGCGGCGGGAGCGCCGGGAAAAACGTGAACGGCAGGTGCCGGACGGCGTCGCGGAATTCCTCGCGATTGGACCCGTACCAGGAATAGATCGAGTCGAACGTCTCGAGCGCGGGAACGCGTGCGCCCGGAAGAACGCCCACCAGATCGAGGCCCGTATCGGCGATGGCGCGCGTGCGGTCCGCGAACCGGATGAGAGGCAGCACCGGACGAGGAGCCCACACTTCGGTGTAAGCGGCGCGGGCGGCTTCCAGAGCGGGCAGGGACAGGATCACATCGCCGATGGCGCCGGGGCGAATCAGGAGGCGGCGCATGAGGTTTTCTCGAAAGCGGCTGAACCCCGGCCGCGGGCTGAAAGCCTCTTATCGCACCAGGTCGACTTGCAGCGCCACGTTCATGGTCTTGGGCTGCAAACATTCGCGGTCGTTGCAGGCCTGGTAGCGCAGTTTGCCGTTGATCGCCGCAGGGCCGGGCGCGGCCGTGGGCGCGACCCGGAAAGTCGTCGTGACCTCGAAGGTTCCCGAATATACGAGCAGAGGAACCGGATAGAACGGATATTTTTCGGTCACCGGTTTCGGGTACGCCACCGAAGCGGCGCCGAGCACACCCGGATCCCAGCTGAGCTGCAACGGGATCAAATACTTGTCGGCCGCCGGGTTGCTGTTCACGTGGAATCCGGGACGCAGCACCAGGGGCAGCTTGACCTCGACGGTCGAGCCGATCTTGGCCTTTACCGTCTGCGTGCGCCCGACGGTCAGGACATTAGTTTGCGCGAAAGCCAGCGCGTGTGTCAGCAGCAAGCTCAGTACGGCGTAGCGCGGCATGACGGTTCTCCAAGAGCTCTTCGATTTGCTTGACGTAGGTGGCCTTATTTACCAGGCCGTTGTGGATCGCCGCGATGCGGCCCTCGCGGTCGATCATAAAGGTGGCCGGCAGGGCGTCGATCACGCCATACAACTGCGCCATGTCGTTGGTGGCCACGAAAATCCGATAGTTGATCTTGTGCTCGTCAATATACGGCTTGACGACATCCCAGCCGTCTTCGTCGAGCGAAGCTCCCAGCACGGCGAATCCCCGGTCCTTGTACTTGCTTTCGAACTCCTGGAACCACGGCATCTCCGCCTTGCAGGGCGCGCACCAGGTGGCCCAGAAGTTGAGGAGCACGACTTTGCCCTTGTAGCCCGCGATCGTCACCGGAACGCCGCTGGCGTCCTTGAGCGAAAACTCCGGAGCAGGCCGGCGGTCCGCGGCCGGTTTGAGCGCCGCATCCTGCGGGGAGAACGTTTCGGCGGTTTTGGTTTCCACGGCGGGAGGAGGAGCCGACGAGCAGGCCGCCAGGGCCGCCGCCAGCACGGCCGGGCCGAAGATACGTGAAAGCGACATCTGGCTCCGCATATCTAGATTATACCGGCAGCACGCGCGTTGCGAGATTTTCCATGATCCAGGCTCTGCGGCGGCGGCGATCCGGGGCAGGCAGCGTGTATTCATCGTGTCTGTCGAGGCCGGCGAAAACCCACGCCGCCGAGTCGCAGAAGCTCTCGCACGCGTAACGGCGCCAAGCCGGAGTCCGCCGGCGGATATCGAGCGGTGTCATTTTCTGCTTGCGCCACTCGGCGCTCCAACCCAGTTCGCCGCGCGCCCGGCGCGCGAATTCGGCGGCCAGCAGGCGCTCCCAGCTCCGGCGCGTCTGGTTCGACAAGCGGGCCCAGGCGAAATGGAACAGCTCGTGAATCAGGATGCGCTCGAACTCGCCGCGCCGCCGGAGCACTTCGCGGTCAAGATAAATGACCCGCCGGGGAATATGCGCTCGCGCGAGGTGCGGCCCGAGCGACGGCCGCATTTGCACTCGAATGGGACGTCCCGCCAAGCGCGGCAACACGCTATTTTCCAGTGATGCTGAACGGGGCCGGCGCGGATTGCTGCTTCGGAGCGAAGAAGGAAGGATCCTTGACCACCGGATTGAAGCGCGCGCTCAGCTCCTGCATCATTTGGTTCACGTGCTCCTGGCGGACGGCGGCGTTGATCTCGGTGCGGACCTGCTCCAGAGGCGGAACCCCTTTGTCTTCAACCCGCACAATGTAGAAGCCCGTGGGTTGCCGGATGGGATCGCTGATGGCGCCCTTTTCGAGAGCCATGACCGCCTTGCGGAAATCCTCGGGATAGGGGCTGGAAGCTTTCACGGCCCCGAAGTCTCCGCCCTTGGGTTTGGAAACCGGATCTTCCGAATAGGCCTCGACGAGTTTGGCGAAATCGCCGCCGCCGCGTAATTGCCGGACAACCTCCTGCGCGAGCAACCTGGCCTGCTCCTCACTGCGCTGAGCGTTCGCGCCGGCGAGAGCTTCCTGCGCTGCACGCTGCAAGGCTTCGGCGCTCGTGCCCGAGGAGGTGGTCGAGGAGGGGTTGAAGGAGATATAGATCGCCTTCAAGCTAACTTGCTCGTACTCCGCGCGATGGGCGTCATAGTAGGTTTGGGCCATCTCGCTGGACACCGGATATGCGTTCACCTCGTTGTTGATCAAGGCTCCCGCCAGAAGGTTCATGCGGAAGGCTTCGAGGGTTTCCTTGATAGGGCTGGTCTGGTCCAGCTTCCTGGCTTCCGCTTCGCGGCCGAGGTGGTTCATGATGTACCAGTTCATCAGCGCCGCCTGCGGATTCACCTGATACTGCTTCATGAAATCAGGCTGCTGAAGACTGAGGATTTTCTGCACCTCGGCGGCAGTGACGTCCCTGCCGTCCACAGTCATGACGACCGGACTGTTGTCCTCCCGGAGGGGCAGTTGTGCAACCGCCAGCGCGGCGCCAAGGCAGCCAGCGACAAAACATTTCTTGAGCTTCATGTTCTCCTCGCCATCCTTTGCCCGAATTCTCAATGTAACATGGCCCGGCCGCCCGCCCCGCGTGCTAAGAACGAGTGTCGGCGCCGGAACGAGGGCCGCGCGGGTCCGCCGGGCGCAGCATAGACGGCGGACCGGGGGGGCCCGCTGTTTTCCGGCCGCAGCCGCCGGACAGGCTTAGGGAATCGCTGCGGCCGTGATGTCGAACGGGCTCGACGGCGGATGTGTGCTGAAGAACGAGAAGGTCCCCAGACCCGACCATGTGCCGCTGGAATAGTCCCCGGGTCCATTCGGGTTGCCGTCGAAGTTCGAATTTGTCGAGTCAACGATGGTATTTACGCTCCAGCTCAAGCCGCCATTGGTGCTCTGCGTGGCGTAAACCTGCGATAAGCAGTTGTTCGGATCGTTGCGGCGGTCATAGAAGGAAACTGTAACTGTAGTTCCGTCCACGGCGAGCGCCGGATGGTATTGATGCCGGCTGGTGCTATCGTCGTTGAGCGTGACAGGAGGGGACCAGCTCGCGCCGCCGTCGACCGACCGTGTGTAAAGAATATCGAATCCCCTGCGGCTGATGCTGTCGGCGTAGACCAGGTGCAGCGTTCCCGCCGAATCGACCTTAAGGTGATGTGCCGGACCTTGCGCGCGGCCGCCGACGCAGCCGATGTCCTGACCGAAGCCGGCGTGCGTAGTGGCGGCGGCGACGTCGGCGCCCCAACTGGCGCCGCCATTGGTGCTCTTGTCGATGAAAATCTTGTTTTTCGCGTAATTGTGCCAGGATGTGTAAACGGTTCCCCTCCGGGAGCCGGAGCTATTGTCCACAGCCGGGTAAGCGCCGATGACCCGCTCGAACTTTGATGTTCCATCATCCACTTTGATGGGAGACCTCCACGTCGTCCCTTCGTTATCGGAATAGATGACGTACAGGATCTGGTTCGTCGAGGTGTTCCGGTCCCACGAAATGTAAATCCGATTGGGAGTCCTGGTCCGGTCCACGGCCAGCCAATACTTGTCGTCGAAAAACTGTTTGGTGTTATACGTCGCCGGATTCGTCTGGGTCCAGTTCACTCCGTCAGTGCTCTTCACCATGACGATCCCGTTGGGATAGCTTCCCGACAACGGCGCGATTCCGTACACGTAAAAGAATGTTCCGCTGCTGTTGACGTCGATCGATGGATCGAATCCAATCCCGTGATTGACGCCTTTCCAGTTTCTAGGCAACACGGTCTTGGTCCACGCGATGCCGTTGGAGGACGCGTAGGCGACCGGGAAGCAATCGTTTGAACCGCAGGCGCCGGGGAAAATGTGATTCGAGCCGGCCACCATCAACCCCTGAGTTCCCGCCGCAGCGGTCTCTCCTTCGTACTCGGGCGAGGTTGAGACGTTGACAGGCGCCAGTGCAGGCAGGATGCCGCTTGCAAACGCGGCCGGTTGGTACGGACCTGGTTCGTAGGTCCGGTCGAACGGCTGAGGCGTGTGGCCCTCCTGAAAGGTATGGTGTCCCATCCGCAGCCCTTCGGCAGCGATCTTGGATTTCACAGGCGTGGTCAGAAACATTGGAATGCCGTGGCCGCCTTCCAGATCCGGCGCCTGGGCTTCCAGGCCCATGTAACCGGCCAGCAACGCAGCCCCGAGCATCGCGGAAAGCTTCCTGGATTCCATCGAATTTCTCCCGAAAGTG
>CAZTKA010000039.1:0-26244 GCA_964614015.1 uncultured Bordetella sp.
GTGCGCACCGTGATGCAGGCGGTGGCGGACCAGGACCACCCGGCGCTCGAGCGGAACGGTCCGGACGAGGATCCGCTGGTGTTCGGATCGCATCCCGACTTTCTGACCTTCCCGCCCGACGGGCCGCTGCAGCAGATTACGATTCAGCAAATGCGCCTGCTCAAGCAGCGCGCACCTTTGAAACCTTTGCGCGGCAACTGGCGCGTGTTCCTGATCGATAACATGGAGAGGGCCAACGCGCAGGCCGCCAATTCCCTGCTGAAAACGCTGGAGGAGCCTCCCGAGCACCTCGTGCTTGTGCTGACCGCGCGAAATCCGTACGACCTGCTGTCCACCATCCGCTCGCGCGCCGTGACGCTCAACCTGGGGCGGTTGAACGAAGAAGAGATGCGCCAGTTTATCGCGGCGCGCGGCCTGGATCATCCGCAGCGGCGGCTGGCTTTGGCGGCCGGAGCGCCCGGGTTAGCCATGTCGCTCGATGTCGAAGCCTACGACCGCCGCCGCGAAGCGATGCTCGCGCTGCTGAGAGTGGCCACCGGCGCCGAACCGTTCGGCGCGTGGATGAAACATTCCGAGTCCATCGCCGCGCGCCGGAGCGAGAAACTGGAATCGTACATGGAAGTCTTGTACGGGTTGCTGGAGGACCTGATGCGGCTCGCGCACGGCGTTCCGGCGCTGCGCAACGCGGATGCGCGAGGCGAGCTGGAGCCACTGGCCGCGCGCGTATCGTTCCGGTGGTTGCGCCAAGCGGCCGCGCGCGTGGATGAACTGGTCGATCTGGCGCGGCGGAACATCCAGAAGCCGCTCGCACTGGACGCGTTCGCCGTCGGCCTGCGCGGGGTGCGTTAGTGCGGGGCGGCCAAGTCCGCCGCGCCGCGCTCACGGCCCGCCCTGCACGCTATCGCCGTTCCGGCGCCGTCTTCGACAGCGCCGTCAGATACGCCGCCAGGTCGGCGACGTCGGTGGGGGAAAGCCGAGGCCAGGAAACGCCCCGTTCAAGCATTTGCTGATGCATCTGACGCCCCGGACCCCATCCCAGCGCGGCGATCGAGAACGGCGTGAACGTCTTTCCGGGCCGCGGGCTTACGTGCGCCTTCGTAGCCGCATCAGAATGGCAGGCCGCGCAGCGTTTCCGTTCAAAGGCATTCTCGCCGCGCGTCGGGCTGCCCGGTTCACCCATGTATTGCAGCTCCCAGGTGTAGGCCAGAATCTTCCGCATATCCTCCGAGGACACGAACGGAAGCGCGGGCATGCGCGGCACATGATTCCACATGCCCGCGGCGATGTCCATCCAGGTAGTGTTGCGCAGCCGCTCGGCCAAGGACATGGATCCGCGGTGGCAGTTCCCGCAGTTGGCCTCGAACAAGGACCGGCCGGCCGCCGGATCGGGCATGGTGAATTCGCGCATCGGAACGGTTTTCTGCACGTACTGCGCATAGGCGGTCAGGTCCATGAGGTCCCGTCCGCTGAGCGTTCTCCAATCCTCGCGCGCCGCAGCGATCCGATCGCGCATGGCGGCCGCGTGATTCCACATTCCGAAGACGAACTCGACCGGATCATCCACGCGCCAGGCGGAAACCGGCTTTCCCAGAGCCGCCACAGGCTTCGGAGCATCCGGAACCGCATGGCAGCGGGTGCAGCGCTTTTCGAGCAGCACTTCCCTGCCCCGCCGCACTTGCGCGGGGAATTCGAAGATATGCAAGGAATACAGGTAGGCGAACAGATCCTCCCAATTCGACTCAGTGACGGCCATCGCAGTCACATTGCGCGAGGCCATCTGGGTCCACATCGCCGGAGCGTGATTCCACAGAGCGCTGGCTATGGCCGCGGGCGTGTATTTCCGGGCGAGAGATCCGCCCAGGTCCGGGGCGGCGTCGGGAGCTTCGTGGCCCAGGCCCTCTCCCCGAATGGTGTGGCATTGGAGGCAACCCATGTTCTGCACTACCATTGCGCCACGGCCAGCATCCCCTCCCCAGAGGGAACCCGGGAGGCAGGAAATCAGGATCAGCTTCAGAAAATGTGTCTTCGTCATGACAACCTCACAACTCCGGCATCGGAGCCGCCGCGGGTTTTGGTTCGGGAATCTCAGTTAAGGTGGCCTCGGCCAGCAACAACAGGCTTGCGACCGACACCGCATTTTCAAGCGCGATCCGCACCACCTTGGTCGAATCAATGATACCGGCCTCCATCAGATCGACGAACTCGCCTTTGGCGGCGTCGAATCCGTAGTTGCCGGTTCCAGTGCGCATCCGGTCCACGACCACGCCTCCGTCATAGGCGGAATTTTCGGCAATCTGCCGGGCCGGCGCCTCCAGCGCGCGCTTGAGAATCCGCAGGCCGGTTTTCTCATCCCCGTCGGCGGCTTTTTCCTCGCGCTCGACCGCGGCCATCGCGCGCAAAAGCGCCAGTCCGCCGCCCGGAACGATGCCCTCAGCAATGGCCGCCTTGGTGGCGTTGATTGCGTCGTCGTATGCTTCCTTCAAGCTCTTCATTTCGGCTTCCGAGGGCGCGCCGACACGAATCACCGCCACGCCTCCGGTGAGCTTTGCGAGGCGCTCCCGGAGCTTTTCCTTGTCGTAATCCGAGGTGGATTCATCGATTTGTTTACGCAATTCCCGGCAGCGGCCTTCGATGGCCGCCTTATTACCCGCGCCGCCAATGATGGTAGTGGTTTCGCGGTCGATGATCACGCGTTTCGCCGACCCCAGGTCCTGTAGTCCCACGTTTTCCAGTCGCACGCCGAGTTCTTCGGCCAGCATCCGGCCGCCGGTGAGAATCGCGATATCGTCGAGCATCGCCTTGCGGCGGTCGCCGAAGCCCGGCGCTTTCACGGCGGCGCATGGAAGGACGCCGCGCAGCTTGTTCACCACCAAAGTGGCCAGCGCCTCGGAGTCGACGTCCTCGGCCACGATAAGCAACGGTCTTCCGGATTTCGATACGTCCTCGAGCACCGGAAGCAGATCTTTCATAATCGAGATTTTTTTCTCACTCAGCAGCACATAAGGATCGTCCAGCTCGGCTGTCATTTTCTCCGTGTTCGTGACAAAGTAAGGCGAGATGTAGCCGCGGTCGAACTGCATGCCTTCGACCAATTCCAGAATTGTCTCGGTGGTCTTGGACTCCTCCACCGTCACCACGCCATCGGCGCCAATTTTTTCAATGGCTTCCGCCACGCGCTCGCCGATTTCGGGATTATTGTGCGCCGAAATCGTAGCCACTTGCACCTTTTCCAGCCGGGAGGCGACCGGGCGCGACAACTGCCGCAGGGCCTCCACGGCAGCCTTCACGCCGCGGTCCAGGCCGCGCTTGAGTTCGATGGCGCTCGCGCCCGCCGCCACATTGCGGACTCCCTCGGCGAGGATGGCGTGCGCCACCACTGTGGCCGTGCTGGTCCCGTCTCCCACGGCTTCGCCGGTGCGTTCGGCGGCTTCGCGAAGCATCCGTGCGCCAAGGTTTTCGGGGGGATCCTTGAGATCCACTTCTTTGGCGATGGTGACGCCATCGTTGCAAACCAAGGGCTTTCCGAAGCGTTTTTCGATCAGCACGCACTTCGACTTCGGCCCCAGCGTGATGCGAACCGCATCGGCCAGAATGGAGGCTCCATGCAATACTTTTTCCCTGGCTTCCGAGCGAAACAGAAATTCCTTGAATGCCATGCGTCGGTCCTTTCACGAAAGGCAATGCACGACAGGTGCCGAATCCGGCGGGTCCACGGACTGCGCCGCGGACGGCTCTGGTCTCTTTCCTGCGTCCTGACGCCCAGGGCTCGGCGTGATCTGGCGCAGAGCGACAAGAAGCTCCCGCGCGGTACACTACGTCCACGGCATATGCGGAGGGATGGGTGTTTCAAGACAGGCAGGAGGCCGGACGGCTTCTGGCGGATCGGTTAACGCGTTTTGGGAGTGATCCCCTTACGCTGATCATGGCCTTGCCACGCGGCGGGGTGGCCGTGGCGCGAGAGATTGCCGAGCAACTGGGCGCGGAATTGGATGTGTGCCTGGTGCGAAAGCTGGGCGTGCCGTGGCAACCCGAGCTCGCCTTGGGCGCTGTCGCCGAAGGGGGCGTTCGCCTGCTGGACTCCGGCCTGGTGAAACAATGCCGGTTGAGACCGGAACAGATCGAGCACATGACAGCGAACGCCGAGCAGGAAATCGAACGGCGGCGCGCCCTGTATCGCGGAGAGCGGCCCGCGGCGGAGGTGAGAGGGCGGACCGTGATCGTCGTCGATGACGGGCTGGCGACCGGTTCGACGATGCTCGCCGCAGTGCGGGCGCTGCGCGCCAGAGGAGCCGGAAAGATCGTGGTCGCCGTCCCCGTCGCGCCTCCGTCGACGTGCAAGGCGCTGCGAGCTGCGGCCGATGAGGTCGTTTGCCTGGAAACGCCCGAACCTTTCGACTCGGTCGGAAGCTGGTACGAGGATTTCACGCAGGTGGAGGAGAAAACCGTGCGGGAAGCGCTCGAGGCATCCTGCCGCAAACAGTAAGGCTGGAAACCGGCGTGCTATCGGAGTAGCGATGCTCTACAAGATCAATACCCACAAGAGCCGGGAACAAACCGCCCAGGCCATGCAACAGACCGCGGCCCGCCACCAGTTCGGCATCCTCGCGGTCCACGACCGCCGCCAGACCGTGCAGAAGAACGGCATCGAGCTTGGAATGGATTGCCAGAGTTACGAGGTCTGTAATCCGGTAGAGGCGAAGAAGGTGTTGGAGGCGAACGGAGACGTCTCGGGGAACCAATGAGTCCGGTCGAGGCGGTGCAGCGACAATTCCGCCAGGCGGCGGATCTGCTGGAGCTCGATGAGAAGGTGCGCGGCCGCCTGCTGACACCCACGCGGGAGATCAAGGCGGAGTGCACAATCACGCGCGATGACGGCTCGGAGGAAACCTTTATCGCCTATCGGGTGCAGCACGACAACGCGCGCGGCCCTTGCAAAGGCGGCATCCGGTATCATCCGGCCGTGGACGCCAATGAAGTCAACGCACTCGCCGCGCTGATGACGTGGAAGACGGCGGTAGCGGGCCTTCCTTTTGGCGGCGCGAAAGGCGGCATCGCCTGTGACCCCTCGGCTCTGAGCCGGGCCGAGTTGCAACGGCTCACGCGCACCTTCGTCGAGCGCATCCATGACGTGATCGGCCCGTACAGCGATGTCCCCGCCCCGGACATGGGAACCAACGCCGAAGTGATGGGATGGATCGTGGACGAATACTCGAAATATCACGGCTGGTCCCCGGCCGTGGTCACCGGGAAGCCGCTGGAGTTGGGAGGCTCACTCGGGCGGGACAGCGCGACGGGATTGGGATTGCTGTACGCGGCGGAGCGCTTCTTCGAAGAACGTGGCGCCAAGATCAGCGATTTCACGTACGCTGTGCAAGGGTTTGGAAACGTCGGCGGGCACGCGGCGCGGCTGCTGCACGCAGCCGGCGGCAAGATTGTGGCGGTCAGCAACTCCAAGAACACCCTTGTGAATCCTGCCGGACTCGATATTCCCTCCTTGCTCGCACACATGGCCGCAACGGCATCCTTCGACGGATTCCCCGAAGGGGAGCTGCGGCCGAGCCATGCGATTCTTGGCTTTGATTGCGATGTGCTCGTTCCCGCGGCCCTGGGGGGCGTGCTGACCGGGGAAACCGCCGGCGAAGTTCGCGCCAGGTTCATCCTGGAAGGCGCCAACCATCCCACCGATCCCGAGGGCGATGCGATCCTACGGCGCAAGGGCGTGATCGCGCTCCCGGACATTTACGCAAACGCCGGCGGCGTGACGGTCAGTTACTTCGAGTGGGTGCAGAACATCCAGCAATACGCCTGGGACGAAGAGCGCGTGAACCAGGAACTGCGGAAACGGATGCGCGCGGCCTACGGCCACGTGGCTGCGGCGGCCCGCAAATACTCCTGCGATCTGCGGACCGCCGCGTTTGTCGTCGCCGTGGAGCGCGTTTACCGCGCCACGCTGGCCCGGGGGCTCTGACGAGTCCGGCTACGGCGCCTGCACCAATTCGCGCTATCCCGGTTCCTGGATTTCGTGGATGCGCGCGCATCAGGAGCGGAGGGAGCATGTGCGCCGGGAATCCGGCAATTTGAAGCGGCCTTAGGATTGCCGCGTCAGCACGGAAGCCTCGACGATCGCCCGCAGCTCTTCGCGGCTCAAAGTCTCCTTGCGGATCAGCTCCGCCGCGACCTGCCGTAACACGCCGCTCCGGTCGCGCAGAATTGCTTGCGCCCTCCGGTGGTTTTCATCCACGATGCGCTTGCTCTCGGCGTCGATGATGCGGGCTGTTTCATCGCTGAAATTGCGCTCCTCGCCCGCGGACGCGGACTTCAGAAACGGTGAGGGGATGGTCCGCCCGTAGGTGAGTTTGCCAAGCTGCTCGCTCATGCCGAAGCGCGTCACCATCTGGCGGGCGAGTTCGGAGGCGCGCTCGAGGTCATTGGCGGCGCCGGTCGAGACGACCCCGCTGTAGTGAATCTCTTCGGCGGCCCGCCCGCCCAACAGCACGGTGATCTGGTCCTCGAGCTCCGGCTGGGTCATGAGAAACCGCTCCTCGGTGGGGAGCTGCAAGGTGTGCCCGAGAGCTCCAATCGACCGGGGAATGATAGAAACGCGATGAACGGGATCGGCGTGTTCCACCGAAAGGGCGATCAGGGCGTGTCCGGCCTCGTGAAACGCGATGCGTTCTTTTTCCTGCGGCGTCATGATGTGCCGCTTCTTCTTGAGTCCCAGCGTTACACGGTCGATGGCTTCTTCCAGATCCTGCGGCTCCACCTGAGTGGCCCCGCGGCGCACGGCCAGCAGAGCCGATTCATTGACGATGTTGGCGAGGTCGGCGCCGACCATGCCTGGAGTTCGTTGGGCAATCGCCGGAATGGATACATCCGGCGACATGCGGATCTTGCGCGCGTGGACTTGCAGGATCTCCTCGCGGCCCTTGAGATCGGGCCGGTCGACCAGCACCTGGCGGTCGAAACGCCCGGCGCGCAGCAGCGCGGCATCCAGCACTTCGGGCTGGTTGGTGGCCGCCATCAGGATGACGCCCTCGGAAGTGTCGAATCCATCCATCTCGGCCAGGAGCTGGTTCAGGGTCTGCTCGCGCTCCTCATTGCTGAAGCCGATGCCGCGCCCGGAGGTGCGCGACTTGCCGATGGCGTCGAGTTCGTCGATGAAGACGATGCAGGGGGCGTTCCGCTTGGCCTGCTCGAACAGATCGCGAACGCGGGCGGCGCCCACGCCGACGAACATCTCGACGAACTCCGATCCGGACATAGAGAAAAACGCGACGCCCGCCTCTCCGGCCACGGCCTTGGCTAACAGCGTCTTGCCGGTGCCGGGCGGCCCAACCAGCAGCACGCCCTTTGGGATGCGGCCGCCCAGGGCCTGGTAACGGGCGGGCTGGCGCAGAAAATCGACCACCTCCATCAACTCCGTCTTGGCCTCGTCCACCCCGGCGACATCCTGGAAGGTGACTTTGCTTTGCGTGGATTGGTCGTAGATTTTGGCGCGGTTCCGCCCGAAGGTCAAAGCGCCGCCGCCCTGCAGCCGCCGCAGTCCTGCGCTGTAGATCAGGATCAGAAGCAGGAGCGGGAAGAGAACCATCAGCAGGCTCCAGACCCAGCCCGACTGATCGGCGCGCCCTGTAACTTTCACCTGACGCGACTCGAGCTCCTTGAGCAGCGCCTCGTCGTTGATCCCCGGCAGGCGCGTCGCAGTGATCCGTCTTGCGGGAACTTTGGCGTCGCCGGACTTGATGAGGCCGCTCAACTCCTGGGCAAAGATTTCCACCTCGGTAATCCGCCCGGCCCTGACATCGGCCATGAAGTCGCTGTACGCAACCTGCTCGGTCATCGTCCCCAGGCGGGAGAATGCATACAGCAGCGCCACTAAAGCCAGAATGTGACCAGCGGCGAAAATCCATCGCATGCCCCGCGGCGAGAACTTCATAGGTCTGGCACAATACGCCCACCCTTGCGCGATTTCACGCCGCGATGGGCCAGTTCACTCGGCCGGAGGTTAGGCAGGCATCGCGCACGCGAACCGGTCGACCACGTCCTTGACACCGGCGAGCCCCCGCACTTGTTCGAGGACGCGGTACTTCTCCTCATCGGGCAGGGTTCCTTCCAGAGTCACGATACCATCTTTCACGTCCGTCGAAATCGCATGCGCGTGCGGCGTCAGGTGTCCCAAATGACTGCGGACGCGGGCTTCCACGACCTCGTCGTCCACTTCTCCGTAACGCCAAACAGCCGAGCCTGCGCGCGCCGCGACACCCCTGGCCCGGTTGAACAGATCCTCACCACGTCCGGCCAGTTGCTCGCCCGCCCGCCTGGCGGTGCTGACCGCTCTCTCTTGCAGCCGGGCCCGCCGCGCCTTGCCGCGGTTCGGATCCCATAGATACATTACCGCAGCGCCCAGCGCCGCACCCGAGACCAGCGACAGAGCCGCGATCAAATAGTCACGCCCGGTCAGCGTTCCACGGCAGTTGCCTTCGGCCTCACAGCAGTTCCCAGGATTTGCCATACGCACCTCCCAGAAACGGAGGCTGCATTTCGGCTGCCACAATCCGGCGGTTTGGGAGTCCGGACCTCGGGTTGCATACGTTAGCCTAGAATCCTGACGATGGAGACTTCGCAGACCGCCGAGTATGCCCGCCTGGTGGCGGCACGCGACCGCAGGGTTCCGTGGAAGGAATGGGGGCCGTACGTGAGCGAGCGTGCCTGGGGCACGGTGCGCGAGGACTATTCGCAGGACGGCAGAGCCTGGGAATATTTTCCGCATGACCACGCCAGATCGCGCGCGTACCGCTGGAGCGAGGACGGGATCGCGGGAATCTGCGACCGGCATCAACTGCTGTGCTTTGCCCTCAGCCTGTGGAACGGCCGGGACCCGATTCTCAAGGAACGCTTGTTCGGCCTGACCGGAAACGAGGGCCGCCACGGAGAAGACGTCAAAGAGTATTTCTTTTATCTTGACTCGACGCCCACGCATTCCTATCTGAAGTGCTTGTACAAATACCCGCAGGCGGCCTTCCCCTACCAGGCTCTGATCGACGGCAATCTGCGGCGAACTCGTGACGATCCCGAGTATGAACTGCTGGACACGGGTGTGTTTGACGACGACCGCTACTTCGACGTCTTTGTGGAATACGCCAAGGCCGATCCGGCCGATATCCTGATCCGCATCACGGCCGTCAACCGGGGACCGGAGGCGGCGGACGCGCATCTGCTGCCGGCGGTCTGGTTTCGCAACACGTGGTCGTGGGGGCTGGATGCCCGTAAGCCCCGGCTCGAGGCGGAGGAGGCGGGAGCCAGCATCGCCATCGATCACTTCAACATGACGCCGCGCTGGCTGCATTGCGAAGGCTCGCCCGAGCTCCTGTTCACGGAAAATGAAACCAACTTTCAGCGGCTTTTCGGCGTGCCGAATCCATCCCGGTATGTGAAGGATGGCATTCACGCGTGCGTGGTGCGCGGCAGGCGTGACTGCGTGAATCCAGAGCGAACAGGCACCAAGGCCGCGGCGCATTACCGGTTCTGGATCGAAGCCGGCGCGGGCGTGACCTTGCGGTTGCGCCTGAGTCCGCATCGGGACGCCGGGCAAGCTTTCGGCGCGGCATTCGACGAACTGTTCGAAGCGCGTATTCGCGAGGCGGACGAATTTTACGACTCCATTGCTCCGCCCGGCTTGAGCCCGGAGGAACGCATGATCCAGCGGCAGGCCTTCGCGGCCCTGCTGTGGAGCAAACAGTTCTACAATTACAACGTCCGCCGCTGGCTGCGCGGCGATCCCGCCGGTCCCGAGCCGCCCCGCCAGCGCCTGCGCGGACGCAATCGCGGCTGGATCCACATCAACAACGCCGATGTGATTTCCATGCCGGATAAGTGGGAATATCCGTGGTATGCATCCTGGGATCTCGCCTTCCACTGCATTCCGCTCGCCCTGGTGGATGCGGAGTTCGCCAAAGATCAGCTCTTGCTGTTGCTGCGGGAGTGGTACATGCACCCCAACGGACAGCTCCCGGCTTGCGAATGGAATTTTTCCGACACGAATCCGCCCGTGCACGCCTGGGCCGTGTGGCGCGTGTACGAGATCGCGGAGAAACAATCCGGAATGCGCGACCGCACATTTTTGGAACGCGCCTTTCACAAACTGTTGTTGAACTTTACCTGGTGGGTTAACCGTAAGGACTCCGGGGACGATAACGTGTTCCAAGGCGGGTTTCTGGGCTTGGACAATGTGGGCGTCCTGGACCGCAGCGGAGTCCTGCCGCAGGGCGGCGTCATCGAGCAATCCGACGCCACCAGCTGGATGGGCATGTACTGCCTCAACATGATGGCCATCGCACTGGAGCTCTCCAAGGAGAATTCCGCCTACGAAGACGTCGCGTCCAAGTTTCTGGAGCACTTCGTCTATATATCGCGGGCGATGAATAACATCGCCGGCCAGGGAATCCAGTTGTGGGACCGCGAGGACGGCTGCTATTACGATGTGCTGCGCATGCCGGGCGGCAAAACATTCCCCATGCGGGTGCGCTCGCTGGTCGGGCTGATTCCGTTGCTGGCAGTCGAGACGCTTGACTCGGAAGTGGTGGACAAGCTGCCGGGCTTCAAGCGGCGGATGCAATACTTCATCGACAATCTTCCGGAACTTTCGGATCACATCGAGACGCAAACCACTGCCACCAACATCCGCCGGTTCCTCTCGCTGGTCAACCGCGAGCGGCTGGCGCGCCTGCTGAACCTGATGCTGAACGAGTCGGAGTTTCTGTCGCCGTACGGCATCCGCTCGCTCTCGCGCTACCACCTGGATCATCCCTACACGATGCATCTGGCCGGCAGCGAATATCGCATCGGCTACGAGCCGGCCGAATCGCGCACCGGCTTGTTTGGCGGAAACTCCAACTGGCGCGGACCGGTGTGGTTTCCTATCAATTACCTGATCATCGAGGCGCTGCAAACGTTCCACGACTTCCTCGGAGACCAGTGCCAGGTGGAGTGTCCCGCCGGTTCCGGCCGCCGCATGAACCTGTGGGAGGTGAGCATGGAACTCCAGTGTCGGCTAACGCGCCTTTTTCTCCGCGATGAACAAGGCCGGAGGCCGGCCCATGGATCCGGCGGAAAGTTTCAGAACGATCCCCTGTGGCAGGATTGTTTGCTTTTCTATGAGTATTTCCATGGAGAGGACGGACGCGGCTTGGGCGCCAGCCACCAGGGCTGGACCGGCCTGGTGGCGAAACTGATCCAGCAGGGCGGCGGCATGCAAGCGAGGATACGATACACACCAGGAGAAGGAGGAAAGGATGGTTACACTGAAGGGAACACGCACGCACGAGAACCTGAAGGCAGCCTTCGCCGGTGAGGCGCAGGCCAACCGGCGCTATCTTTACTTCGCGCGGCAGGCCGACGTGGAGGGATACCCGGAAATCGCGGGGCTGTTTCGCGATACCGCCGAAGGCGAAGCGGGCCATGCGCACGGGTTCCTGGATCTTCTCAGGAGCATGGGGGATCCGGCCACCGCACTGGCGATCGGCTCCACGGCGGATAATCTGAAAGCCGCCATCGCGAGCGAAACCAGTGAGTACAAGAATCTTTATCCGCAGATGGCGGCCGTCGCCCGCCAAGAGGGTTTTCCAGAAATCGCGGAATGGTTTGAGCGGCTTACCAGCGCCGAACGGAACCACGCCAACCGGTTTCAGAAGGGGCTCGCCTCGATTCGCTAAAAGGCGACGCAACCAACGGTGGCCCCTTGCGCTCCCGGAGATAATGTTCCCAAGCGTGTTTGAGTGTGTTCGCCCGCGTTGTATATTGAAAGCGATGCGAATTTTTTCCACCCTTGCCGCCGCGTTGTGCCTGCCGGCGCTGCTGATCGTTCGCGCGCAGAATGCCGGCATCGAGAAGTTGGCGCAGTATTATCCGACGCCCATGACCGTGGTCGACCGGATGCTCGAGCTCGGCGGCCTGAAAGCCGGCGAAACCATGTTCGACCTCGGCTCCGGCGACGGCCGGATCGTGATTTTGGCGGCCCAGAAATACAAGGCCAAGGGCATCGGCGTCGAATTCGACGAATCGTTGTACAAGCTGAGCATGGACCGGATCCGGTCGCTGGGGCTGACGGCGTCCGCCAACATCATCCATGGCGACTTGCTGAAGCAAAACTACGAATCCGCCGATTTGATCACTGTGTACCTGCTGCCGGTGGGAAACGAGTTGGTCACGCCAATCCTGGAGCGCCAGCTCAAGAAGGGCGCGCGCGTGGTGGCGCACGACTTCGAGTTCAGCGCCTGGAGGCCGGCGCGCATCCTGGACATCGACGATGACGGGGAAGGCCGCAGCCACCGCCTGTACCTTTACCAGCGCTAACAAGGGGGTTGCGCATGGTTCCCTATAGGGGACGGCAGGCGCTCGGCGTGGCGCGGCTGGGGCTCGCGCTGGCGGGCGGCGGGTGGTACGGCATCAGCGCGGGCCTCGACGCCGACTGGATCACAGCCCTGCTGATCGCCTACGCCCTGTATGCGGCCGGTTCCCTTCTCGACCTGAGCTATGACTCACCGTTGCGGGCCGCGATCGCCCAGATGGCCGATACCGCTTATTTCGCGTTGTGGGCCTGGCTTGCTCCGGACGGCTGGCAGGCGCGGATCGCATGCGCCTATCTGATGACTTCCACTGTGCTGCTGCATGATGTGCTGCGCGCTTCGGTCACGGCGGGCGTGGCGCTGTTTCTGGCGCTGATTCTGGCGGGCGCTGCATCGGCCACGCTGCCGGCCTCGGTTGTCGCCCTCGCCGGCGTGGCGGTAGGTCTGGGAGTCTACCGCAATTACCTGGACCGGCGGATGTCCGCGACGCTGCGGCAGAACGTGGTCATCCGGTCGCAGGCGCAAAACGCTCGCGAGGCCGAGCGCCAGCGCATCGCCGCGGACTTTCACGACGGCCCGCTACAAAGCTTCATCAGTTTTCAGATGCGCCTGGAGATCATCCGTAAGCTGTTGAAGCGCGACGCCGAAGCGGCGGCGAGCGAATTACGCCAGTTGCAGGACCTCTGCCGCGGCCAGGTGACGGATCTGCGCAGTTTCGTGCGCAGCATGCGGCCGGCCGACGAGGGCATGAGCCTCGCCGCCAGCGTCAGCCGCATGGCGGAATCGTTCCAGCGCGAAACGGGAATCACCACGACCTTCACCGCCGGTGAGCTGCACGACCCGCCGGAAACCGAGGTTTCGCTCGAGCTTTTGCAGATCCTGCGCGAGGCTTTGAACAACATCCAAAAACATTCCGGCGCGACCCGCGTCGCCATGGGGGCCTCGCGCTCGGATCGCGGAATCGACGTCGTGATCGAGGACAACGGCGGCGGCTTCCCCTTCAGCGGCTCCTTCACGCTGGAGGAACTCGAACTTCTGCACCTGGGTCCGGCGAGCATCAAGCGCCGGGTTCGAATGCTGGAAGGCGATCTCACGCTGGATTCGCGGCCCGGCGAAGGAGCAAAACTCGCGATGAGGATCCCGCTTTGAGGGCGGGCTGCAAATCGGCCCCGCTCGCGCTTGCCCTCGTGCTGCTGGCCGGCGGATGCGGGCGTTATGCGGATTTCGCCCTGCCTGCTCCGGACTCCTCAGGGCCTGCGGCGCCGTTTGCCTGGGAGGCAATCGCGGCTCCGGTGCTGGAACGCGGTGAGGCGAGCGATGTCCTGAATCCGTCCGTGGTGCGCTTTCGTGGCGCTTACTGGAACTTCTATTCCGAATACGACGGCAAGACCTGGCACACGGCGGCGGCCACGTCGCCCGACGGCTTGGCCTGGACCAAGGCCGGGCGCGTGCTCTCCCCGGAGGGTTGGGAGGGAGGCTATATCGCGGCCAACGGCGCGGCGTTGGTGGTGGGCGATACGCTTTACTACTGGTATCAAGCCGGGTCGCCGCCGCGCATCGCACTGGCCCGTTCCTCCGACGGGCGAACCTGGACGCGGCTGGGCGAAGTCGTGCCGCTCGGGCCGCGCGGCAGTTTCGACGAACGGGCGGTGGCCGATCCCTACGTTATCCGCGCCGGCGATTTCTACTATCTGTTCTATCTCGGCCAGGACCGCGCCGTACGGCAGCGGCTGGGAGTCGCCCGGTCCTCGGATGGCATCAGTTGGGAGAAACTCCGCGCGAATCCGGTTCTGGAGCCCGGCGGATTCGGCGCCTTTGATGAATACGGCTTGGGAGAGCCTGCCGTGTGGAGCTCGGGAGGCTCCTGGTGGATGCTCTACACCGGACGCGGGCAGGGCGAACGCCGGCGGATCGGCCTGGCGCGCTCCGCCGACGGCGTCCGGTGGGAGCGCGTCGAAGATTTCGCACCGCTGTCCGGCACGCAAGCCTGGAACAGCCAGGTGATGTGTGATCCAACCATCGAACGGTTGCCGGACGGCGGCCTGCGCGTGTGGTTCGGAGGCGGCGATGTTCCCAGCCCGGATCAGAACCTGCACGGGCAAATCGGCTTGGGCTTTCTGCGCGGACGCTGAGGGCGCGGGCCTGCATCATCGGGCCGGGACGCCCCAAGGCGGTTTCTCACGAACTTTTCGCCGCCCGCCGCCCCGCGCGAGCCTTCAAGTACTCGGCGATCGCCTGGTCCAGGGACGGCATCGGAGCGACGCCCAGCGACTCCATCTTCGCGTTGGACAGCGCCGAGTATTTAGGCCGCCGCGCGGCCGTGCGGAATTCGCGCTCGTTGGTCGGCTTGAGGTGGGGCTTGAGCCCGGCAGCGGCAAAAATCTTCGCGGCCCAGTCGTACCAGGAAATCGGCGTGCCGCCGCCCGCGTGCACGATACCAGCGACATTTTTTTCGACCAGGTCGGCGGTGCGAGAGGCCAGCGCCGGAGCAAACGTCGGCGAGGCCACGTGATCCTCCACCACGCGAATCGGCTGGGCGCCCGCAGCCAGGCGAAGCATCAATTCGACGAAGTTCCCGCGCGCGGTGTTCAACCCTCCGGGCCCGAACACTCCGGAGGTGCGGATGATGAGGGCGCCACCGAGATAAGCCCGCGCGTAATGCTCCCCGGCGAGCTTCGAGACGGCATACGCACTCAGAGGGTGCGTGGGATCGTCTTCGCGGTACGGCCGGCCCGCGGATCCGTCGAACACGTAGTCGGTGGAAAAATGCACCAGCATCGCATCCGCGTTCCGGCAAGCCAGCGCCAGATTGCGCACCGCCAGGGCGTTGATCTGAAATGCCGCCGCAGGTTCCGTCTCGGCCACGTCCACGTGATTGTAGGCGGCTGCGTTGATCACCACGGCGGGCTCGAAACGGGCGATCGCGTTTTCCACGGCCGCCGCGTCGGTGATATCGACGCTCGAACGCGCAAAGCAGGCGACGTCATAGCCCCGTAAAGAAAACTGGGAGGCCAGCTCGACGCCAAGTTGCCCTCCGCTGCCGAAGACGGCGGCTCGTTTCACTCTTTTATTATCGGCGAGAGGAAGCGGCCTCGGTGGGCGTCCGGTTCAGCGCCACGCGATGCTTGACGGAGATCCCGACGCGAAACGCGGCGTCGTCTCTCTGGCAGTAACAGACGTCGCCCAGCAGAAGCGTGTCCGCTGCTTCGATCTTGACGGGCGTTCCCGCGAGCACCCGCTCCGGAAGCAGCAGGCGGATGCCGTTGGCCGAGACGTCGGCCACGAATCCGGCGATGCGCCGCTCGGAGGCGTCCAGCAGGGTGACCTCCATCGGATCGGCGAGACGAAAGCGAGGTTCCTGGCGACGTTCCACTCGACGCTTATCGGCGCGCATGGCGCCGGTTTTACCGGAAAATCGTCGCCACCGCCTGGGCCTCGGCCGACCGCATCTCCCCGGCCGGCCCCATTCCCTCCGCGGTCTTGAACTTGACCGAGACGCGATCCACATCAATGCCGAGCGCCGCGGCCAGCGATTCGCGGATCGCCGGGCGATGCTCCTTCAGCTTGGGGCGCTCCAGAATCACCGTCGCATCCACACTGGAAATCGTGAACCCCAGTCCGTGCACACGGCGCACGGCTTCTTTCAGAAACACCGCGCTCGCGGCGCCCTTCCACTGCGGATCGGAGTCCGGAAACAGCATGCCGATATCGCCCAGCGCCGCCGCGCCCAGCAGCGCATCCGTGACCGCGTGGAACAGCACGTCGCCATCGGAGTGGCCGAGCAGGCCGCGCTCGCTCGGGATGCGCACACCGCCGACCGTAAGCGGCGCTCCCCAGCCGAGACGGTGCGTGTCCCAGCCCAGTCCTGTGCGAACTTCCTTCAAGCCGAAGCCTCGCCGGATTCTTCCTCGAGGAACAGCCGCGCCAGTTCCATATCGCTTGGCCGGGTGATCTTGATGTTGCGGTCGCTGCCCTGCACCACGCTGACTTCCACCTGATCCAGGCGTTCCACCAGGCTGGCCTCGTCCGTGCCGGTGAAGTTGTCCTGACGCGCGCGCGCGAACGCTTCCTTCAATAGATCGTGGCGGAAAACCTGCGGCGTCTGCGCCAGTACGAGATGTTCACGAGGTAAGGTCGAGCGGATTTTGTTCTTATGCACCTGCTTGACCGTATCCACCGGAACAATGCCGACAATCGCCGCTCCGCTGCGAGCGGCTTCTGCGATCACCTTTTCCACGATCTGAGGATCGATGAACGGCCGCACGGCGTCGTGCACGGCCACCAGCGGTACTTCACGGCGGATGCTGGCCAAAGCGTTCTCGACCGACTCCTGACGGCTGTCACCCCCTTCGACGATGCGCACGGGCTTCGACGGATGCTCCTGATGGATCAGGCCGCGCGCCCAATCCATATCTTCGTTGCGCAGGGCGACCACGATCTCGGCCACCGAAGGACAGCGCAGGAACTTGCGGATGGTGTGGATCAGGATCGGTGCGCCATCCAGCAGCATGAACTGCTTGCGGCTGACGCCGGACTTCTCGCGGCCCATGCGGGTTCCCAAGCCGGCGGCGGGGATAATGACGGAGACGTTCATGCGGAACTACCGATTGTAAATGAATTTCGAAAGGGGCGGGGCCCTCGAACTCTCGGCAGCGTCCGGTGGAGATCCCAGACACGGGCTGTCACAACTTCCAGTGCGACAGAATCGAGCTCAGTGGAAGCAGGGAAGCCCGCTTAACCTTAACCCGCCGCCGTCTCCCGCGCCGGCCGCTCGGGCCGGTCGTGCACCATGTGCACGCGCTCGTCGAACTTGCCGAAGATCATCTTGCCCGCCGTGGTCTGAAGCACGCTGGTCACGGAGATATCCACGGTGCGCCCGATCAGCTTCCGCGCGTTATCCACCACCACCATGGTGCCGTCGTCCAGATACGCCACGCCCTGGTTGTGCTCCTTGCCTTCCTTCAGGATGAACACGCGCATGAGTTCGCCGGGAAGGACGACCGGCTTCAGCGCATTGGCCAGTTCGTTGATGTTCAGCACCTCGACGCCATGCAGTTGCGCGACCTTGTTCAAGTTGAAGTCGTTGGTGATCACCTTGCAGCTATAGGCCTTGGCAAGCTCGATCAGCTTCATGTCCACTTCGCGAATGTGCGGGAAGTCGTCTTCGAGGATTTGTACGGTGATCTGCGGCATCTTCTGGATGCGCTGGAGCACATCCAGCCCGCGCCGGCCGCGATTCCGTTTCATGGCGTCGGCCGAGTCGGCCACCATCTGCAGCTCGCGCAAGACGAATTGCGGGATGACCAGGGGTCCGTCGATGACGCCGGTCTCCACGATATCGGCAATGCGCCCGTCGATGATGACACTCGTGTCCAGAATCTTGAAGGCCGGTTTGGCCTGCTTCTCGCCGCCGAACAAGCCTCCCAAGGCGGCCAGATTCAGCATGTCTCCCTTGGCCGCGCCCACCACCAGGCCGCAATAGGTCATCCAGGCCAGAAGCAAAATCTGGAGGAACGGAACCGTATTGTCGCTGCCCGGCATCGCGCGGCCGATCACCAGCGAGATCAGGTAGGCTCCCAGAATCCCCAGCACGCTGCCCACGGCCGCGCCGATCAGCCGGCGCAGGCTGATCTGCTGAATCCGGATCTCGAAGATGACCACGCACACGCCTGCCAGCACGCCCACGGCAATCGCCGGAATCCCTTGCAAATAGAAAGGCTGCAGGAAGTACGCCGCGCTGCCCAGCGCGGCGATAAACAACAGACGAATAATGGCCAGATCGCCCATAAAATCCCTCCGTGCGGCGATTCGAACGATGAGTGCACGCGCCACCGAGTATAACACCCTTTGCCCGGGCTAACCGGCAGGCCCGGGGTGTATGGAAGAGAGGGTGTTGGACCAACATCCGCCATTTGGCCGTTCCGCGTTGGTTGCGAAACGGGCTATAATCTGTCGGAAGCAAACTCAGGCGAGTTTGAAGGGAGCCAGGATGCGAAGAAGAGCGTTTCTAGCCGGGCTGGCAGGCTCGGCCGCCCTCACTGGCGCCGTGGCTACGGCGCAGGAGAGCCACCCCCTGATCGGCACCTGGCGCGGCGATTGGGGGCCGTCGCCAACGCAGCGCACGCCGGTTATGATCTACATGCAATGGGAAACGCGCAAGATCACCGGCGTCCTGAATCCAGGCCCGAACGCCGTTCCGCTCAAGGTCGCCACGCTCGATCCCACCAAGTGGGCCGTGCACCTGGAGGCCGACCTCCGGGACGCCAGAGGCAATATCGTGCCTGTGATCATCGACGGCACGCTCCCGGTGGAAGACATCGGCAAGTACAACCGCACCATGATTGGCACGTGGACGCAGGGGCCCACGAAGGGGACCTTCAAGCTCCGGCGCGACTAAGCTTTGCAACGAATGAAGAGGCGAGCAATATTCGGGCTGATTTCGGTGGCAACGGCCCTAAGCGTGTTCGCCAGCCTTGTGCCCGCCGGCCAGGAAAAGCCCGCGCCAGCAACGGCGGTTGAGAAACCTCGAACAGAAACCGAGCGCCTTGCCAAGGGCAAGGATCTGATCGATAGTATTTGCTTCTGGTGTCATGAGCCGGAGCTCATAGAAACCAAGCAGCTCGACAAGAAACAGTGGGCCGCACTCATCCGTGGGATGATCTATGAAGGAGCGCCGGTCACCGAGGATGAATTTGAATTGATCGTCGAGTATCTGGCGAAGAACTTTGGGCCTGAGCCTGAACAAGGAGCGGGAGAACAGAAACAATGACCGGTAGAGGATTTCTATTTGCCGTGGCGGTGGCCGGCCTGGGGGTTGCACTTGTGCCGCAGCCCGCCCCGGCGCACCATTCCTTCGCGGCGGATTACGACGACAGCAAGTCCGCGACGCTGAAGGGAGTGGTCACCAAGTGGGAGTGGCATAACCCGCACGTTTACTTGTTCCTGGATGTGATTACGGGCGGCCGCACGGTGAACTGGGAGGTCGAGTACGACGCGACTCTAGATCTGAAGCGGGTCGGATGGCACCGCAACATGGTTCGCGTGGGCGATGTGGTGACCGCAGAAGGCGTGCGCGCGCGCGACGGCTCCAACCGGATCAGCGGACGCTGGATCACTTTGGGCGACGGCCGGCGCATGGCGGCGGCCCCGCGCGAACCGATAAAACTCGCGCCCGCGCGCACTGGTCCGGCCAAGGCGACGCCCCGCTGGCCCGACGGACACCCGCGCCTCGGAGCCGAGCCCGGCCAGCGCGGCTATTGGGCCGATCCTTCGCCGGGCGGCCTCTACGACATGATCGCGGGCAACATCCGCATGAATTGGGAGGGATTGCTGGCCAATATCGCCGACGCAGGGAAAGTCGCGCCCTTTCAGCCCTGGGCCAAAGGCCTGTATGAGTACCGGCAGCGTACTCTTCTCAAAGACGATCCCATGGCCTTCTGCCTGCCTCCGGGCGGAGCGCGCCAGTTCCAGGACCGCTACGGCATCTTGTTGATCGAACAGCCTGAACGACAGCGCGTCATCGTGTATTCCGGAGGCGGGAACCGCAACTGGCGGATCATTCCCACCGATGGCCGCGAAAACCCGAAGCCCGAGGAAGTCACACCCACCTACTACGGCTACTCCACGGGCAAGTGGGAAGGCGACACGTTCGTAGTTCACTCCACGGCGTATGCCGAGCGCTTCTGGTTCACGAACGGCGGCCTTCCGCACACCGAGAGTCTGTCCCTGATCGAGCGCATTACGCGCCCGGACTACAACACGCTGCGGTACGAAGTGACCGTGGAGGATCCCGCGACGTACACACGGCCCTGGACCGGCGTCATCACCTTGCAATGGGTCCCGGATGCTGACCAAGACGAGTATTTCTGCGATGATAACAACAGGGAAACCGAGCATTTGTCGGGTAAACACGATGTCAGTGCGCAGTAAGCAGTTTTATTTTCGAGAGGAGCCTGAATTATGAGAAAGATGTTCGCGTTCGCAATCGTTTGCTTGGGTATCGCCGCGGCAGTGGCGCCGTTGGCCGCTCACCACTCCTTTGCCGCCGAGTATGACAGCAGCAAGCCCGTGACGCTGCGTGGCATCGTCACCAAGGTGGAGTGGATGAATCCACACGTATACTTCTACATGGACGTGACGGACGAAAAGACCGGCAAGGTGACGAACTGGGCGCTGGAAATGGGTCCGCCGCGGCTGCTCGAAAACGGCGGCTGGAAACGCAACACCATTAAGCAGGGCACGGAAGTGATCGTCAACGGCACGCTGGCTCGCGACGGCAGTCCGCAGGCCAACGCCCGCAACGTCACCGTCGCTGCGACCGGCGAGCGTCTGGGCGCCGCCTCGAGCGAAGGTAAACAGTAGGTCCTGAGTTCGAAACGGCAGTCACTCTGGCCGGCCGCGAACGCAGACCAGCCAGGATAGGGTATTTGTGGGAGGGTCTCACGTGAAAACTCGTCTGATGCTGATTCTTGCGGCGTCCGTTACCGCGGCACTGCTCCTCACTTCGTTCCCGGAACGTTCGCTTGCGCAAGGCGGCGGAAAGGGCGTAAACGGCCTTCCCGATGACCTGAAACTCCCCGGCGGTGCGGCCGCCAAGGGCAAAGGCGGCCGGGGCGGCAAAGGCAAGGCCAAGGGGCCTGCGCGTCCCACGCCGCGGCTGGCCGACGGCCACGTGAACTTCGGTCCCCTTCCGGGAGAAAAAGGTGTGTGGCAAGGCGGCGCCGGCCTGACGCTGGTGACTCAAGGACCGAACGCCATCGACAACGCCCTGGATCGCCGCCCTTCTGTCGACCAGGTTCCGTTCCTGCCCTGGGCCAAGGAGCTTTTCCTGCACCGCCGGCGCACCCTGACGGCTGATGATCCCCACGTGCGATGCAAGCCCTCGGGCGCCGCGCGGCTCTATCACACACCCTACGGATTCGAGATCATCCAGGTACCCGAATTGCAGCGCGTCTTCCTGTCCGGCGTGGGCGGCCCGCACACCTGGCGCGTGGTTTACATGGATGGGCGCCCCCATCCGGCCGATTTCGATCCGTCCTATCACGGCCACTCGATCGGATGGTGGGACGGCGATGCGCTGGTGGTGGACACGGTCGGCTTCAACACCCGCTTCTGGCTGTCGCGCGATGGCGAGCCGCACACCGAACAGCTCCACACCATCGAGCGCTTTGAGCGCCCCGATTACGACACGCTGCTCTACACGCTGACAGTGGACGACCCGGGCGCCTACACGCAACCGTGGAGCTCGGGCTGGACGATCAACTGGGGCCCCAACGCCGAGATGTACGAATTTATCTGCCAGGAGAACAATCGCGACTCCCGGCACATGCTGGGCGACCGGAGCAAGGCCGGGCAGTAGACGCATCGCTGCCGGCCACTCCAAAACCAACGGCTCATTTCGCGCTCCAGGTCTTCAGCGTGATTGGCGAGCCGCTCGCGATTCAGAGAGTCACTGCGCAAGCCCCAGCTAGAGATCTGTTCTTCATTGTCTTTTTCCGAGCCTGGCCCACTTCGGAGCGCCTGCTGCATCACGCAACACGAGCGTATTGCTGTCCCGCCTGAGCTCCCGCGCGAGCACCACCTGGGTGCCCCTGCCCCCGACCTTCACTTTCGATCCCGTGATCTCCACCAGATCGCCCTTGGAAAACGTCCAATGCTCCCGTTCCAGATAAGATTTTGGCCCCAGATGCACCCGGTAGCTTTGTTCCGCCACCTTCACGAAGAGGTGAACGCCGGGCATGGCGCCCACCTCCCGAACCTCTTCGATGGTTCCCTTGAACGTGAACTCCGTGGTCTTGTCGTAAACGCGCCCGGCCCCTGGAGTCTGCGCCGCCAGGGTGGCCCCAAGGCAAATCGCAACGAAAAGAGTTGTTTGGATCATACCGGCCCTCCTTTTCACAAACAGAAGTGCAGGCGCGATACCTTACCCGGTTTTCGGCGTAAATATCGTCCGGAGAGCGATGTGGGAGCGAAGAGCCGTGGCCTGGATCCTCCTCAGGAGGAGCGGATCGGCCCAATGCTGGGCCAAATGGCGCATTCTAGCGGAACGCCAGCGGAGCTTTCATTTCCTCTTCCGCCTTAATCTCCGGCCCAAAGAGCTGCTCGAAGAAGCCTTCCTTCACCAGCCGCTCGACGATGCTGTTGTCGATCACCTTGCGGAAGTCGTAGGCCTGCATTTCCGCGCCTAGCTGCGGGTCAGAGGGGTGATCGAGGATATACTTCACCGCGGCGCTCAGCACATAGGGTACGCGCTCGTACGTATTGACGCGGCGGTAGTGATCGTAGACGCGTTCCTGGTCGGCCTGCGTCTGCTGGTCGTATTTCAAATACGCCTGCACGGCGAACGCCTTATCGTCATAGAAGCGCTTGATACCCTCCGCGTGCGCTTTAATCAGCCGCTCAGCAAGCGACGGGTCTCTTTCGATGACCGATCTCTTGAACAGGTACACCGAGGGCGCGTAGATGTCGTCGTAGTCGCTGATGTTGCCGAGGTTCTGGTAGCCTTCGTTTTCGAGCGCGAAGTAGTTGGGAGCGGTCAGCATGGTCGCGTCCACGCGCCCGCTCACCAGAGCAGCGGCGCGCGCGGTCAATCCCGCGCCCCCGGTCGGAACCCACGTCACGTCGCGCGGACCGAGGCCGGCCTTCGACAGCAGCCCGATGGTGTAGTTATAAGGCGCGTCGGCCAGGGCCGTCACCGCGATCTTCTTGCCCTTGAGATCCTTCAGCGACCGGATCTCTTTGGCGGCCATCAGCGCGAACAGGCTTTTTTTGAACGGGCTGCCGGCGGCCACCAGCGACCCGTCGCGCAAGCTGGCTTGCATGGCCTGCTCGAGCGTGTACGGCGTCATTGCGGCCTGCTCGGAGATCACCATGGTAGGGCCCACCGGGTGCGCGCCGAAAGTGAGCGTCACGTCGAGCCCGTACTTTTCGTAGTAGCCGCCCTCTTTCGCCATATAAAGCGGCCAGACCTGTCCGGTGCGCGTGGGGTAAATGATGGTGATCTGCTGGAGCTCGGCGGGCCTGGAGCAGGCGCTCAGGACCGTGCCTCCCAAGACCATGGCGAATCTTCGGCGCTGCATGAAGTCTACCTCCAAACCGCGAAACCCATCGCGCTGCCCGTCCCGGCCTCGGAACGGTAACAGGGCACATAGTCGAGCAGTTGCATCTTCAATCCGGCCTCGGCCATGGCCCCGGCCACGACGATCCAGTTCTTCGATTCCGACGTGCCCGATTGTAACAGCGCTTCGGGCAACGCGGCGAAAGCGCGCGCATCGCCCGATTGCAGCGCGTCGAGCACCTGCCGGTCGAATGCCTCGTCGATCACGAAATGCGACAGCCCGCCGGAGCCGATCAGCGCCACCGTTTTCTGCTCAGGCCACGCCGCGATGGCGCGAGCCAGCGCGCGACCGAACTCGAAGCAGCGCGCCGCGGGCGGCTGGTTCGGGGGATAGAAGGTGTTGACGAACACCGGCACGTGCGGGACGACTTTGTCGCGCATCAGGCGGCGGTAGACGAATCCATAGGCGTGCGGCGCCGAGTTCACGCCGATCTCGCCGGCCGCAAGCTTCCGGATCTGTGAAACGTCGAAGCCTTCCGCCGTCACGCGCTGAATCAGGTGGCGCCCCAGGGCCGGATGCGTCGGGTATTGCGTATACACCGCGGGCGTGCGGTCGGCCTCCGCCCGCGCCACTGCGGGGTTCAGCTTGGCCAGAAACTCAGGCGAGCGCGGATGGCCTTCCACGTAATCGCCCCAGAAGATCGCGAAGGCCGGAACGTGATCGGCGGTGAACACCTCCATCTGATCGTTGCCGGCGATGATCGCCAGGTCGGGTTTGGCCTGCTCGAAGGTGTCCGCCAACTGGTGGATAGCCCGGTTGCAGCGGGCCTGCCGCCCGGCCGAGATTTCCGGTGTGAATTCCGGAACCCGGCCGTGCCGCTGCATCAGTTCGACAAGCTGCGGGAAGGTGTACGTCTTGCCCTGATAGAAATGCTCGGGATTGGCGCGGTCAAATGCAACGCGGTCCTTCCAATACTCGTGCGGGATCGACAGCATCACGCCATGCGAGGTCCCGAGGCCCAAGGAGATGCGGGCCATCGCTAACCCCTGGCGGCCTCGGCGCGCGGGATGCGCATGCGCGTGAACAGGCGCCGGGCATTCTCTTCGAAGATGTTGCGGCGGTCTTCCTCGGTGAGCGTCGCGATGGAATCGATGACGGGCTTGATGTCGTCAAACGGCCTGCCGGTCTCCGGGTTCATCGCCGAGCCCGACCCTGGATTTTCCGTGCCGAACATCACATGCTCGCTGCCCGCGATCGCCACCAGCATTTCAATCGAGCGCTTGGCGTGCAGGCAGGTGTCGAAGTACAGCTTCGACAGGCGCCGGTTGAATTCCTCGACCGGCCGGTTCGCCTTGAGGACATAATCGGCCTGCCAGCGCCCGATCTGATACGGAATCGAGCCGCCGCCGTGCGAGACGATGATCTTGAGCTTGGGGAAATCCTCGAGCACGCTGGAATTGATCAGCGAAAGCACGGCCAGACTTTCCTCGCTGATGAAGTGCTGGCTGTAGGTTTCGCGGCCGTGTTTGCACCCGGTGGAATGGATCAGTCCGGGCAAATCGAGATCGCACATCTTCTCCCACAGCGGATACCAGTATTCGTCGCCCAGCGTGGGCGTGCTGTTGTCGCCTTCCCCGGGGTCGGTGTCAATCAGCAGGCCGATGAAGCCGAGTTCGTTCACGCAGCGGTCGACCTCCCGGAAGCCGAGCGTGATGGGTTCGCCGGGAGCCTGGGGAATCGCGCAGATGCCCTGGAATCGATGTGGAAACGCTTTCACCTGCTGCGCGATGTAATTGTGATTGGAAACAGCCCACGCTTCCATCATCTTGACCGGCTTTTCCGCGTGCATCAGTTGGAAGGGACGGGGCGAAAGAAACTGGACGTCGGTGCCGACCGAGTCCATGATACGCAGATTGCGCTGGGTGTCCGGGTGATCGCGCACCCAGTCGTCCGCGAACTTTTTCGGAACGTAGCCGTGCGCGCCGCGCGCCGACATCTGCATGGCCTTCCACTGGTAGAGCTCCGGCGCGGCGCAGACGTGGGCGTGGATGTCGATGATCATGAGTCTTTCAGTTTATCCGATTGGGAGCAGGCTTCAGACTGGGCTGCGCTTCGGCGCCACCCACGCGCACCACACGAGCCACGCGAGCCCAACACTGGCGCTCGCCCGGCGCGCCCACTTCATCTCCGCGCCGCCATCGAAGCGCAGCGTGACCTCGCAAGCCCCGGAGCACTGCGGCTGGATCACCATAAACCCGAGTCCATCGCGCCGGATCTCCAAATCACGCCCGCCCGAGCTCGCATGCCAGCCGGGGTGATAGGTGACCTGCACGAACAACAATTGCTCCGGGCTCATCTCCGCCGTGATGCGAGCCTCGTCCGGGCCGTTCCATGCAAAGCGCGCGGCTGGCAGCGACGTATCCTCCAGCGCCGCAGCCAGCGGCTTGACCGGCTCCACATCGAGCACATTCACCGGAGCACGCGGAACGACGTGTTCCTTGCGGATCACATGCGCCAGCGACGCCGAGCGGCGCGGCACCCGGTAGATCACATCATCGCCATCGCGCCAGACTTCGGGCAGAATGCCGTCGAACTGCTTGGGATCCCGCCACGCCTGGCGATAGGCGTCGCGGCCATTAGGGCCGCTGACGGCCACGGCATCCGCGCCGTAGAGGCGCAGCCACATGGCCATCTTCGCGCCCTCGTTGAGGACATAAGGAACGCCGAAATGCACGATCGGGATCGTCTGGTTCACCACTCCCTGACCGAATCCGCCGCCCACCTGCGCCGTGCCCGTGAAGGCGCCCAACCAGAACTGCGAGGAACCCGTCAGAAACACGCGC